>JAFAVH010000258.1 GCA_019242655.1 Methylobacteriaceae bacterium | reverse complement strand
TTATGCCGGGGCAGGGTGGCGATCGTGACCGGTGCCGCGCGCGGCATCGGGCGCGAATACGCGCTCCAGCTCGCCGCGCATGGGGCAAAGGTCGTAGTCAACGATGTCGGCACTGGCCGGGACGGCCGCGGCGCCGACCATTCTGCGGCCGAGGCCGTGGTCGCCGAAATCCAGGCGGCGGGTGGCGAGGCGATCGCCGATGGCGAGGACATCAGCGAATGGGACGACGCGCGCCGGCTGATCGCGCATGCCGTCGCCGCCTTCGGCCGCCTTGACGTGCTCGTCAACAATGCCGGCATCCTGCGCGATCGCATGCTGGTCAACATGGAGGAATCGGACTGGGATGCGGTGATCAAGGTGCATCTCAAGGGCACGTTCGCACCGGCGCATCATGCCGCGGTGCACTGGCGGACCGAGCAGAAGAAGAGCGGCGCTCCGGTCAATGCCCGCATCATCAACACCTCTTCGTCTTCGGGCCTGTTCGGCAATATTGGGCAGACGAATTACGGGGCTGCGAAGGCGGGCATTGCCGCCTTTACCATCATCGCGGCGCGCGAGCTGAAGCGCTATGGCGTGACCGTCAACGCGATCTCGCCGCATGCGCAAACGCGCATGACCGAAGGCCTGCGCGAACGCAGCGCGGAAGAGATCGCATCGCGCGATCCCAAGTGGATCGCGCCGGTCGTCGTCTGGCTGGCAAGCGCGGAAAGCGCTGACGTCACCGGCCGCGTGTTCGAGACCGGCGGCGGCATCCTTTCGGTGCTGGAAGGCTGGCGGCAGGGACCGAAGGCAGATCCGATCGACGATCCGGAGAAGATCGGGCGGGTTTTGACGGATCTTGCCGCGCGCGCCCGGCGCAATGTCGATATGCAAGGCCGCGACCTGGATTAGTTCGCACGTGGAGCAGCGACGTCCGATGATCGAAGTCGACAGACCCGCCGACATGCAGCGCTTTGTCGGGCAGAAGCTCGGAACGAGCGGCTGGATCACGGTCGATCAAGCCAAGATCGACGCGTTTGCCCAGCTCACCGGTGACGACAATTGGATTCATGTCGATGTGGCACGCGCCGGGCGCGAGCTGCCGGACGGCAAGACCATCGCGCACGGACTTTTGACGTTGTCGCTCATGCCGTCACTCGCGGCGCAGACGTTCAAGATTCATAAGCGCTCGCGCAGCATCAATTACGGATCGGACAAGGTCCGCTTTCCGGCACCGGTGAAATGCGGTGCACGCATTCGTCTGCACCGCAGTCTGAAAAATTGGGAACCCTTCGACGGCGGGGCACGTCTAACGTTCTCAAATGTCATGGAGATCGAAGGTGAAGACCGCCCGGCAATGGCGGCGGAAACGGTCAGCATGGTCTATGATTGACGCCGATCCCGTGACGCTCGCATTCCTGCGTGAGACGCTCTAGAACTATCCTGCGCAGCCGCGTGACCGCGGTCTGAGGAGAACGCCGATGAGACTGTTGGCAGCAATCGGGGCACTGGCGATCATCGTCGCCATAGCAGCCGCAGCCTTTTTCTTCGGTGGATTTTACAGTGTCGCCGGTACGCAGGAGGACCCTGCAATTGTTAAATGGGCGCTGATCAAGGTGCGCAGCGCCTCGATCGCGCGGCATGCGACGGACAAAGCGCCCGGCAATCTCGGCGACAAGGCGACGGTGCAGGCCGGCGCGCGCCAATTTATGGAACGTGGTTGCGTCACGTGCCACGGGGCGCCGGGCGCGGAATGGGCGAAATTTTCCGAAGGTCTGCATCCCGATCCGCCGGATTTGAAGGAGGTCGTGGAGGGGCGCTCGCCTGAAGAACTGTTCTGGGTCGTCAAGAACGGCATCAACATGACGGGCATGCCAAGCTTCGGCGCCGTCGGCGTCGCAGACGACGACATCTGGAAGATCGTTGCTTTCATCAAGCAACTCCCGCACGTGAGCGACGCCGACTTCAAAGCGTGGACAAGTGGTTCGGCGCCGGCTGGCGCGGCAAAGCAATAACGCCCGACATTACCGCCGGTGCAGGCAGGAATATTGCCTAATTAGTTCGCGCGCCTGCAGGGGAATGGCGGTGCTCGTCCGCTCGCTCTCCGTTGCGATTGCGCAGGAGAGCCAGAAGTAACCGGTCTCGGGATCGACGACGAGACGGGCCGGCGTAAGTGCGGGCGCGACAAGCACGGACAGGTAGGGCGTTGTCGAGTTCCAAGCGAGTCGGTTCAAATCAGCATCGATGCGCTTTGATGAAACAAAGAGTGGGCTGCCGAGGCCGGGGTCGGAGTCGCTTCCGGTCGCCAGCGCGCGGATCGCCGATTTGTAATCTTCCCACGCCTGCACGAATTTGGCTGTCTCGACTACGTGCATCAACAGTATCAGCGCGATCGCGCCCAGAAGAATCTGCGGATCGAGACGCTTTTCGATCGCGCTTGCGAACGTTGCCAGGAATTTAAGGGGAGACTTGCGGCGATCCTCTTCGCCCATAGCTTGAATCGCTGCGGCAATGCCGAGTGCTGGCGTTGCAAGCAGCAACACGGTTCGCAATTCATATCGGGCATCGGCCAGGAGTGATGTGTCGAGATAAAGCCAGTAGATGACGAGCGCCAGCGCAGGCAGCAAAGCCGCATATATGGGCGACGCGGCAGACACGCGGCGTAGGATGACAACCAGGATGAGGTAGTCCCAGAGCGCTCCAAGCAAGAGAATCAAACCGGGTTGTTCGAGATTGCCAACGTCGATGAATCGGTACGCCGCGGAAGCGAGAACGCCGGAAATGTAATCGTCGGGTTGGATCGCAATTCTTATGATCACCCAAATCGTGAGAGCGGGCAGGAACGCGCCGCTCGCCCTCAGGAAAAGCGAGTCTCGCCACCCGCGCAAGAAAAGCGCAAACAGGATTGCCGCTGCAAAGACAAGGCCCCCCTCATGGGTGAAGATGAGCGCGAGGAAAGCGGCGAAGACGGCTATATTGCCGGCCGCGCTTCGCGGCGCGGAGGGGCTGAGCGCGAGCGCCGGCCAGAAGACCGCGTGCGCCATCCACATTTCTGTCGGAAAGCCGAATACGAGTGGGCAAAGACATGCCGTCGAGACGCAGGCATAAATGAAGATGATGCGGCCAAGTGTGCGGTCGGCCGCCCACGTCGCGAGAAGACCAAGCAAGGGCGCGGAAAAATGCAGCAGCCCATAGACGAATATACCGCCGCGCGCGCTTTGGGTTAAAGCGACGTATGTCTCGGCCGGAATGTAGGCGAACACATAGCTGAACAACCGGCTCGAAATATTATGCCAATGGAAGGCCCAGGCGTTTTGTGCGGCAACCGCATAGGAAAAGATCGAGCCGTCGCCGAACATCTGCAGTCCGGCGGACAGTCCGATAACGATGAAAAGAAGGGATGCGGCAATCCCCGCGGCGATGACGCAAGAACGAAACGAGCCTACCGAGATCGAAGGCCGACTTGCATCATCACTCATCCTGGAGGTCAAGCGAGAGACGCATACACGTCACCCGAATTGGCGCTCGCCGGCAATCCGGCAAGCCACGTCGTGATGCCGCGCGCGTCGATCCAGTCCGCATGCTCGAAACCTTGGCTCTCGCCGAGCGCTGCATTGAATTGTGTGTATCCCAACGCAATGCAGCGTTCGAGGCACGTGACGGCGATAGCGGGCTGGATCTTCGTAAACTCGAATGACAATGCGGGCACGGCTCGCGTCAGACCGGACAGCGCCTCGGCTTCGAATCCCTCGACATCGATCTTGATGAAGGCCGGCATGCCGTGTTGCGCAATCAATGCGTCGAGTGTTGTCATCGGCACCCGGACATTCTCACTCCAAGTCTGTTCCTCCCAGCCGCTCGCACCGGCGGCGGCATCGATAAAGGCGGGCGAAGCTGTCGAAACCGTGGGATTGTCGACATTGAGGTTCAAATCAACAAAGCCCGACCGGGCTCCCACTGCAGCCGGTTCAATCGTCACATCTGCGTCGCGCCCATAGAGAAGCCGCAGCGTCCGTACCAAGGCGGGCTGCGGCTCTAACGCGACGACACGTGCCCCCAGGCGTCGGAACGCGGCGATGCGGTCGCCGACATGCGCGCCGATATCGAAGACGAGATCGCCGGGCGAGATGAACCGGCGATAAAGCCGGTCCATGGCCGCGCTGCGTTCTTTGTCACCGTAATAGATGCGCAGCGAGCGCGACACGCCGCGCGCGGTGCGCAGGCTTTCAAGCATCGCGCATGAGGTAGCGCATCCGCATTTTGCTTCCGCGGGTTTCGATCGCCGGCAAGCGCAGCGATTCGAGCGCGGGCGGCACGTCGACTTCCTCGGGAATGCGGCCGACGCCGATCCGTGCCAGCACTCTGCCCAGCAACGGCGAGGCGGTCGCCACGGCGAATGGCACGGCCAAAAGCAGCCCACCCGCGCC
>JAFAVH010000216.1 GCA_019242655.1 Methylobacteriaceae bacterium | reverse complement strand
GGCGGCATCAAGCAGATCAAGGCGAAGACCGTCACGTTCGGCGCGACGGACGCGCCACTCAAAGCCGAAGAATTGCAGAAGGACGGTCTCGCGCAATGGCCGATGGTCATGGGCGGCATCGTGCCCGTCGTGAACATCGACGGCGTGAAACCCGGCGATCTAGCGCTTGATGGCGCGACGCTCGCGAAGATTTTCATGGGCGAGATCAAGACATGGGATGACGCGGCGATCAAAGCCCTGAATCCGAACGCCAAACTTCCGTCGAGCGCGATCGCTGTCGTGCATCGTTCCGATGGCTCCGGCACCACGTTCAACTTCACCAACTATCTCTCCAAAGTAAGTGGCGACTGGAAATCGAAAGTCGGCGAGAACACTGCGGTCGAATGGCCGGTCGGCATCGGCGCCAAAGGTAATGAAGGTGTCGCCAACAATGTTGCCAACACCAAGGGCTCGATCGGCTATGTCGAATATGCTTATGCCAAGCAGAACATGCTCACCTTCACCAACATGAAGAATCATGATGGCAAGGTGGTCCAGCCGACCTCGCCGTCATTCCAAGCCGCCGCGGCAAATGCGGATTGGACGAATGCGCCCGGCTTCTACCAGATCCTGACGGATGAACCGGGTGCTGAATCCTGGCCGATCACGGCTGCGACCTTCATCCTGATGCCGAAGCAGCCGCAGGATCCCGCCGCCGCCAAGGAAGCGCTCAAGTTCTTCGATTGGGCGTTCACGAAGGGCGGCAAGATGGCCGAGGAACTCGACTATATCCCGATGCCGGAAAATGTCGTCGCGTTGATCAAGAAAGAGTGGTCGGGCGACATCAAGGATGCGAGCGGTAAGCCGTTGATGTAAGCCAAATGTATCGCAGCGGGGGGACCTGTTCCTCCCGCTCGCGCACCAGCTTGACGCATTTGCTCTCACCATGAACGCAAGCGTGGACGACATCGGCGATCAGGTTATTCATGCGAGTGGAGATCATCCTGTGACTGATGCCGTCGCGATCGGGGAGGGCGTACCGAGCCGAGCCGTCGGGCAGGACCGCAATAGGGTGTTGCGCCGGCTTAAGCTCGGCGACACCGGCTTTCGCATCCTTACCCAGATTTCCGCGGCGACGGTTCTGCTCATTCTGTGCGGCGTCATCTTATCACTCATGATCGGCTCGTTGCCGGCAATCAAAGAATTTGGCGTTGGTTTTCTATTCACTCAGTCTTGGAATCCCGTTACCGAAAAATTCGGCGCGCTGGCGCCAATTTCGGGAACGCTGATCACTGCCGCGATTGCAATGCTGATCGCCGTTCCGGTCGGACTCGGCATCTCTATTTTCCTGACGGAACTTTGTCCGCAACCCCTGCGTCGGCCGATCGCAATCGCGATCGAACTGCTCGCCGGCATCCCCTCGATCATCTACGGAATCTGGGGCCTCTTCGTCTTCGCACCCTTCGTGCAGGAATATATCGAGCCGGCGCTCATTACGGTCTTCGGTCCGATCCCGATCTTATCCACGTTGTTTGCCGGTCCGCCCTACGGGATTGGTATGCTGACCGCCGGTTTCATCCTGGCGATCATGGTTCTACCGTTTATCACTTCGATTTCGCGTGACGTGTTCGATACCGTCCCCCCGATGCTAAAAGAAGCCGCGCGCGGCATCGGCTGCACGACGTGGGAGGTGATGCGCAATGTCGTCATTCCCTACACGCGGATTGGCGTCATAGGCGGCGTGATGCTCGGCCTCGGCCGCGCTCTCGGCGAGACGATGGCGGTCACCTTCGTCATCGGCAACGCGCACAAGATTTCCCCCTCACTGCTGGCGCCGGGTACGACAATCTCCGCCACGATTGCCAACGAGTTCACCGAAGCAGTAGGTGATATCTACACGTCGGCGCTGATCGAGCTCGGCCTCATCCTGTTCGTCATAACATTCATTGTACTCGCCATCGCGCGCCTCATGCTGATGCGTATCGAGAAGAAGGCGGGGGCCTGATTCATGGCGCTCTACGATGCACGCCGGCGCAGCAACACCATCGTCATGGGTCTTTGTGTCGCCGCCTCTGCCTTCGGGCTTGCGTTTCTTGTGCTGATTCTCCTCGCGCTGTTGTGGAATGGCCTGGCCGGTTTGACGCCTTCCGTTTTCATCGAGATGACGCCCCCGCCGGGCTCGTCCGGCGGCCTTTTGAACGCTATCCTCGGCAGCCTGATCATGACAGTGCTCGGCGTCGCATTCGGCGCGCCGCTCGGCATGCTCGCCGGCACCTACATGGCCGAATACGGCCGTTACTCGAAGTTGACCTTCTTCGTTCGCTTCATCAACGACATCCTCCTTAGCGCCCCTTCGATCATCGTTGGCTTGTTTGTGTACGAGGTGATCGTTGTGCGCATGGGCCATTTCTCTGGCATCGCTGGTGCGATTGCGCTCGCCGTCATCGTCGTGCCCGTCGTCGTGCGCACCACCGAAGACATGTTGCTCCTCGTTCCCGGTCCGCTGCGTGAAGCGGCGACGGCGCTCGGCCTGCCGCGCTCGCACATGATCATCCGCGTTGCCTATCGGGCCGCACGCGCAGGGCTCGTTACCGGCGTTCTGCTCGCGGTTGCGCGTGTCAGCGGCGAGACGGCGCCGCTTTTGTTTACGGCGCTAAACAATCAATTCTTGAGCACCAATCTCAACGCGCCGATGGCAAGTGTGCCGGCCGTCATCTTCCAGTTTGCTCTTAGTCCTTACAGGGATTGGCAGCAGCTCGCCTGGACGGGTGCGCTCATCATCACCTTCGCCGTGCTTGCTCTCTCTATTACGGCGCGGGTGCTCGCGAGACAAAGGATCGCCAAATGAGTCTGGTCATGGACGTTCCCGCCGCGCAAAGTATGTCGAGAAGCGATCTGCCAGAGAAGGTTTCGGTGCGGCATCTCAGCTTCTTCTACGGCGAGACGGAGGCGCTGAAATCGATTTCTCTCCCGCTTCACCGCAACGAAGTTACAGCCTTCATCGGGCCCTCCGGTTGCGGGAAGTCGACGCTGCTGCGCGTCCTCAATCGCATGTATGACCTCTACCCAAACCAACGCGCAGAAGGCGAGGTGCTTCTTGACGGCGAGAACATTCTCTCCCCGGATCAGGACCTTAATCTGCTGCGTGCCCGAGTCGGTATGGTGTTTCAGAAGCCGACGCCGTTTCCAATGTCGATCTATGACAATATCGCGTTCGGCATAAAGCTCTATGAAAGGATGAACAAAGCCGAGCTCGACCGACGCGTCGAAGAAGCCTTGCGCGGCGCCGCGCTGTGGAACGAAGTCAAGGATAAGCTCGGCGCGAGCGGACTTAGCCTCTCGGGCGGACAGCAGCAGCGGCTTTGCATCGCTCGCACCGTCGCCATCCACCCCGAAGTGATCCTCTTTGACGAGCCGTGCTCGGCGCTTGATCCGATATCGACGGCCAAGATCGAGGAATTGATCGATGAGCTTTCGGAGCAATATACCATCGCGATCGTCACGCATAATATGCAGCAGGCGGCGCGCGTCTCGGAATACGCCGCCTTCATGTATCTTGGTGAGTTGATTGAATTCGATCGAACGCGTCGCGTGTTCACATCACCCGAGAAGAAGCAGACTCAGGACTACATCACCGGCCGCTTCGGCTGACGCCGAGCCGAGAACAAGGATATCGTCATGCCGGAGCATATCGTCAAAGCTTACGATCGGGAGCTCGAGGCCCTTGGTCATCGGATCGCCGAAATGGGCGGGCTTGCCGAGAAAATGTTATCGGAAGCCATGGATGCACTTGCCGAGCTCGACGTCGAGACGGCTCGACGGGTCGTTGCCAGCGATCCCCGCCTTGACGCCCTGCAAAGGGAGGTTGAGGAGAGCGCCGTGCTAACCATCGCGCGCAGGCAGCCGATGGCAGTCGACCTGCGCGAATGCGTCGCGGCAATTCGCATCTCCGGCGATCTCGAGCGTGTCGGCGATCTCGCCAAGAACATCGCTAAGCGCACGGCGAAAATCGCGGCGGAGGCACGGCTGCCGCGCGCCATCATCGGCCTTAAATCCATGCATGACGTTGCGGCCATGCAATTGAAAGACGTGCTTGATGCTTATGCGCAGCGCGATGTCGAGCGCGCCCGTGAGGTTTGGAGTCGCGACGCGGAACTCGACGCTTTGGAAGATTCGGTGTTTCGCGACCTCCTGACGTTCATGATGGAAGATCCGCGCAACATATCGTTCTGCACGCATCTGCTCTTCTGTTCGAAGAACATCGAGCGCATTGGCGATCACACGACTAATATTGCGGAGACCGTGGTATTTCTCGTGACCGGAGAATCACTCCCGGTTGAGCGCCCAAAGGGAAAGATGGCTTTCGAACCTGCTGAGTCCTCATAAAGGTCTTTGCGATGAACGAGGCACGAGCAACGCAACGAAGTGCGACAAATACCGCGCCGCGTGTTCTTGTCGTCGAAGACGAGGCGGCGCTGTCGTTGCTTCTCTCCTATAATCTCGAAGCTGAGGGTTTCATTGTCGAACGCGTCGAACGCGGCGACGAGGCGGAGCTGAAACTCGAAGAAGCACCGCCGGATGTCCTCATTCTCGACTGGATGCTTCCGGGTGTATCGGGACTGGAAATTTGCCGGCGACTGCGCGCGCGCGACGCCACGCGCACACTTCCTGTTATCATGCTGACGGCGCGCGGCGAGGAGGGCGAGCGTGTGCGCGGGCTTTCCGTTGGCGCCGACGATTACGTCGTCAAGCCTTTCTCCGTTCCGGAACTTATGGCGCGCGTCAAGGCGCTGCTCCGCCGCACGAAACCGGAACGCATCGCGTCGCAACTCACCGCCGGCGATCTCGAACTCGATCGCGAGACGCGCCGTCTCCGCCGGGCGGGGCGGGAGATTCATCTCGGCCCGACGGAGTTCCGTCTCTTGGAGCATCTGATGGAGAAGCCCGGCCGGGTCTTCTCGCGTGGGCAATTGCTCGACAGCGTTTGGGGGATGTCGGCGGAGATCGACGAGCGCACTGTCGACGTTCACGTTGGGCGTCTGCGCAAGGCGCTTGTACGGGGGCGCGAGAAAGATCCGATCCGCACCGTACGTGGCGCGGGCTATTCCTTGGACGAGACATTGCTCAGAGGGTAGAGGCGCAGAGTTACGGTCGTCATTGATCGGGCGCGTCAAAACGCCGACACTGCGCGAATGAGAATCCTGGCAATCGACACCGCGCTGCCTGCCTGCTCGGCCTGCATTCTCGATTCCGATGCCGAAGAGCCGATCTCCTCCGAGACGCTGCCGATGGCGCGAGGGCATGCGGAGGCGCTGTTGCCGTTATTGGAGCGTGTTGTTGCGCATGCGGACGGCGGGTTCGCCTCGCTTGATCGCATTGCGGTGACGGTCGGGCCGGGCTCATTCACGGGTATTCGCGTCGGTCTCTCCGCTGCCCGCGCGATTGCGGTTGCGCGGCGCATCCCCGTTACCGGCGTCTCGACGCTGGCGGCGCTCGCCGCGCCGCTCATCCTCGAGGGCGATGCTGCAATCGTCGTCGCCGCGATCGATGCGCTCCACGGGGCCGTCTACGTCACCGGCTATGGCTCGGGCGGCCGCACGATCCTGTCGCCCCGCCATGCGCCGGTGCGCGATGCGGTACGTGCGCTTGGCGCCGGTCCGCTGCGCATTGCCGGGTCCGGGGCGCCGATGCTGGCGATCGAAGCCTGGTCGATGGGACTCAAGGCCGAAGTCGTCGGCGAGCGCATCGCGCCGCAAATCGCCTATGTGGCGCGCCTCGGTCTCGCCGCGAACCCAGCCAGCGCCCCGGCGCGGCCGCTTTATCTCAAGGCCGCCGACGCGAAGCCGCAGAAAGCCCCGGCAATCGAACGGGCTGGCGATAAAAGCGAACAGGAACAGGCGTCTGGCGCGCCGCCCTGATGTTTGGCTTGTTTCGGACACACGGGCCTCACACGGTCCGGCCGCTCGCCCCCTCGGCAGCGCATGCATGCGCACGCATGCATGCTTCCGCCTTTGCCCATCCGTGGTCCGCGGCTGAATTCGAGAGCCTGCTCGCCGGGCGCAACGCCGTCGGCGATGGTGCATTCGCCCGTGGTGGCAGCCTCATCGGCTTCGCCTTGTCGCGACACGCCGCCGGCGAGGCGGAAGTCCTCTCTATCGCGGTCGACAAGGGCGAGCGCGGCAAAGGCGTCGGCCGCGACCTCATGAACGCCCATCTCGCGCGATTGGCGGCGGCGGGGGTGACCAGCGTCTTCCTCGAGGTCGAGCCCGGGAATGCCAGCGCCCTCGCGCTTTACCGGCGCCTTGGTTTCGAGCCAGTCGGCGAGCGCAAGGCTTACTACCGTAAGGCCGGTGCGGCCGCGGCGCCGGCGTTGACTTTGCGATGCGATCTCGGCTGACGTTATCT
>JAFAVH010000194.1 GCA_019242655.1 Methylobacteriaceae bacterium | reverse complement strand
TCCGGAAAGCGGATTGGGCATTCTTGTGTCCGTGCAGATGATCATCGTCGCCGCGCTCGGCGGGGCGGGCACGCTGTTCGGCCCCGTGCTCGGCGCGATCATTCTTATTCCGCTGCAAACCGTGACCAACACGTATGTCGGCGGCGAGGGCTCCGGCCTCACTTACATTCTCTATGGCGGCGTGATCCTCTTGATCGCGCGGTTTGAGCCGGGCGGCGTGCTCGATCTTATTCATCGCGTGCGCATGCGCTTCGGCAAGCGCGCGCCTGCCGCGGAGCCAACCCGCCATGCTGCTTGAGGCGAGCGACGTCATCAAGCAGTTCGGCGGCTTTCGTGCCGTCTCGGACGCGTCGATCAAGGTCGAGGAAGGCGAGATCGTCGGGCTGATCGGACCGAACGGCGCCGGCAAATCGACGATGTTCAATTGCCTGAGCGGCGATCTGCTGCCGACATCGGGACGCATTCTCTACGATGGCCGCGATGTCACCCGCGTCTCGCCCGAAGCGCATGCGCGGCTCGGCATCGGCCGCACGTTTCAGGTGCCGGTGACGTTCGAGGATATGACCATCCTCGAAAACGTGATGGTCGGCGCCTTTCTGCATCATCCCGGCCGCCACGCCGCGCACGCCGCGGCGCTTGAAATCCTCGACAAGACCGGCCTTGCGCCCATCCGCGACCGGCCGGCGCGCAGCCTCGGCACGCCCGGGCGCAAGCGCCTCGAAATCGCGCGGGTGCTGGCGACACGGCCGCGGCTCATGTTGCTCGATGAAGCGCTCGCCGGACTCAATGCCAACGAAATCGCCGGCGCGATCGAGCTTGTCCGCGCCATACATGCAAGCGGCGTCACCCTCATCGTCGTCGAGCATGTCATGGAAGTGATCATGTCGCTGGCGCAGCGCGTTCTGGTGTTCAATCAGGGGCGCGTCATTGCCAGCGGGACGCCGCGCGACGTGGTGCGGGATCCGGAGGTCGTTCGCGCCTATCTCGGACAGACGCAGTGGATCGCGGCCGCGCCCGATGCGGCCGCGCCATGAGTGAACTTGGTGTCAGCGGACTCGAAGTTCGCTACGGCGATCTCATCGGCGTTGCCGACGTGTCGCTTCGCGTCGCGGAAGGCAGCGTCGTCGCGCTGCTCGGCTCGAACGGTGCGGGCAAGACGACAACACTAAACGCGATTGCCGGGCTTGTTCCTGCGGGCCGCGGCACGATCGAGTGGGGCGGCAAGCCGATCGTCAATCAGCCCGCGCATCGCGTTGTCAGAAGCGGGATCGCGCTCGCACCCGAGGGCTGGCGCCTCTTCAATCAACAAACCGTCGAGCAGAACCTGACCCTGGGTTCGACGCCGCTGCGGAGCAGGGCGGATGCAGGCCCTCTGTTCGAGCGTGTCTACGAGCTGTTTCCGCGACTCGCCGAACGGCGGCAACAGCTGGCGCGCACCTTGTCGGGCGGCGAACGGCAGATGCTGGCGATCGGACGCGCATTGATGAGCGCGCCGAAGCTGCTCATGCTCGATGAGCCAAGTCTCGGACTGGCGCCGGCAATCGTCGAGACGCTCTACGAGACGCTGCGCCGGCTTCGCGCCGAAGGCTTGACGTTGCTTCTCGCCGAGCAGTCGATCGCGCTTGCTCTGGCGATCGCCGATTACGGCTATGTGCTGCAGACGGGCCGCACCGTGCTCGACGGCCCGGCGGCGGAGCTTGCGCGCAATCCCGAGGTGCAGCGCATTTATCTCGGCCTTACCGCCGCGCATTGACGGGTCAGCGCATAAGTCTGCGCGGTCAGCCGCCCTTGACGCTTCCCGCGGTCAAGCCAACGATGATCTGACGCTGCGCCACCACCGTCAGGATCAGCACGGGCAGCGTGACGATGATCGCCGCGGCAGCGAGGGGTCCCCAGCTCAGTTGATCGAACGAAATCATATTGTAGACGGCGACGGGCAGCGTGCGCGTCTCGCGCCCGGCGAGCACGATGCCGAAAACGAAATTGTTCCAGGAAAAAATGACGGCAAGAATGCCGGCGACCGCGATGCCGGGCCGCGCGATCGGCAGAGCGACATGACGGAAGACCTGCCAGCTCGTCGCGCCGTCGATGACGGCGGCTTCCTCGAGCTCGAGCGGCGTCGTCTCGAAATAGCCGATCATGATCCAGATCACGATCGGCACGGTGACGACGAGATGGATGATGATTTGCGGCCAGAGCGTGCCGAGAAGGCCGAGCCACTGGAACAAGAGGAATAGCGGAATGAGATAGGACAGACCCGGCGTAATGCGCGCGATAAGGATGACGATCGCAGCCTTCGTCGCGTTGGTACGCGCAATGCCGTAACCGGCGGGCACGCCGGCAACGAGCGCGAGCAGGCTCGCCGTACCGGTCACGATGATGCTGTTCAGGAAATACGTGGAGAAGCGGTTTGAGGCGAGCACATCCGCGTAGTTCTTCCAGGCGAACCGGTCGGGGATGAAGACCGGCGGGTAGGACGAATTGTCGATCTCGTACTTGATCGACAGCGACGCCATCCAAAGGAAGAACAGAACCGCGGGCGAGACGATGATGAAGATCGCTAGCGCGAGCCCGATTTTGTCGAGAAGGCGGCGTGCACTCACGCGACCGCCTCGGCCGGAGCCTCTCGTGTGAGCTGCGTCCACTGTGTCCGCTGGCGGACATAGAGCAGCAGTGCGGCAAGGACGATGATCAGGACGAAGAAGATAACCGCAATCGCGGAGCCGTAGCCAATGTCATAATAGGCGAAGGCGACGCTGTAGAGATAAAGATTGATCGTCTCCGATGCCGTTCCGGGCCCACCCTGCGTCATCGCGAAGATGATGTCGAAGCTTTTAACCGCGTCGATCGTGCGCACCATGGCCGCGATGAACAGAAACGGCAGGATGAGCGGAAAAGTGATGAAGCGGAAGACCTGCCAGCCATTGGCGCCGTCGATCTGCGCGCTTTCGTACGGCTCGCTCGGGATCGCCGCGAGGCCGCCAAGCACGATCAACATGACAAGCGGCGTCCATTGCCACGTCTCGACCAGCACGAGCGATGGAATGACCGTCGCCGGATGGAATATCCAGAGCTGTGGCGGCACGCCGATCAGCGATAAGAGATAGTTGAGCACGCCGAGCTGCGGATGAAACATCATCGTCCACACAAGCGCGATCGCGACCGGCGTCGCCATCATCGGCATGATGAATAGGCCGCGGAGAAATCCCCTCAAGGGAAAGCGCGCGTGGAAAACGCAAGCCGCGAACGTGCCGAAGATCAGCGGCAATGCGACCGAGAGCAATGTGTAGAGCAACGTGTGCCACACCGCCTCGACGAAGCGGGGATCGCCGGGCAGGCGCAGGTAATTGGCGAGGCCGACGAAGGTCGTCGGCGCGCCAACTTTCCACTCATTGAGGCTCATCCAGATGGTGAACGCCCAGGGAAAGACGATGACGCCGATAACGATGACCAGCGCGGGGATAATAAACGGCCAGTAGGATGGGCGCCGCCATCCGAGCGCACCCGTCGTTTCCGTTTTACGAAGAGCCGCCGCTCTCTCCGCGAGTTCGCTCACGCCTTTTCGCTGCGCTCCAAAATCGGACGGTACTGATCCGTCGCCTTCTTCATCTCGGTTGCGGGATCGGCGCCGGATAATGTTGCCGTCAATGCAGAACCGAGGATGTCGCGGAACTCGGCGACGGGCGCGACGACCGGCAAACCAAGCTTGCTGATCTTTGCCGAACCGATCACGGAATCGAGCCATTCGCGTGGCATCTTCACGCCGCTTCGGACGCTCTCGTCATTCAGGATCGAATTGCGGAACTGTACGCCGCCACCGATCTGCAAGAGCCGCGCGCCCATCGTCTTCGACACCGCCCATTGGCAGTAGAGATAAGCGGCCTCCTTGTTCTTGCTTGCTTGCGCAACGCCGATCCCATCGCCGTAGGTCGGGGAGTACGCGCCTTTCGGTCCTTTCGGCAGGACGGCGTAGCCGACTTTGCCGACGACGCGCGAGGCGTTTGGGTCCTCGAGCGGCGGCGCCCAGCCGACGCCATCGATCCACATCGCGGCGCGTCCTTGCGTGAAGGCGGCCATCGATTCCATCCAGTTGAAACCGGCGACGCCAGGCGGCGCGTCCTTCGTCAAAAGACGCTGATAGAATTTGGCTGCTTCGATCGCCTCGGGGCCGTCGGTGAGGAGATTGCCTTTGGCATCAAGAAACTCGCCACCGTAATTGAAGTAGAAGCAGGGCCACAGTGCCATGTTGGCGTTGCGCAAACCGCGTCCGACAAAACCGAACGTGCCGGCCTTCGCATCGGTCAGTGTGTCGGCCGCTTGCGCCAATTCCTCCATCGTCTGCGGAAGCGCGACACCCTTCTTCTGGAAGATTTCCTTGTTGTAGTAGAGGATGAAGTAGTCGACCGACCACGGCAGCGAGCGCATCTCGCCTTTATCGTTCTTGGCGTACTGCAAACCGGCGGCGGAGAAATCGCTTTCGACGAGATCGGGCGCCGTGAGGTTCGGGTCTTTCATGAAGCCGGAGAGATCGGCAAGCCAGCCGGCTTTATCGAACTGCCGCTTCTGCACGTGATACGAGATGTGCGCGACGTCGAAGCTCGGACGTCCCGACGTAAGCTCGATGACAAGTTTCTGGCGCTGCTGTTGCTCCGGGATGACTTCAGAATTGACCTTGATGCCGGTAAGCTCGGTGAATTCGGCGGCGTGGCGTTGCAGAAGTTCGCCGCGCGGGCCCTTGATCAGATTGGCCTCGATCGTCGTTCCCGCATATTTCTTCCATTGCGGCTCGGCGCGCGCCGGCCATGGCAGCCCTGTCGCTGCGAGCGCCGTGCCGGCGAGCATCGAACGTCGGCTGAATTTTGCGTCGAACATTTCTTCCTCCCTGCGGTTTCGATTTTAGCGGCGGTTCTGTTTTCGCCGCAAGTTACATCGGCACGTGCGTGGCGATCAGGCGGCGGTACTCTGCGGCGCGTAGAGGGCCTCGATCTCCGCGGCAAATTTCGCGTGGATGCTGGCGCGCCGGACCTTCATGGTCGCGGTCACCTCGCCGTCGTCGTGATCGAGCTCCTTCGTCAGAAGATGGAATCGCTTCACCTGCTCGACCGGCGCGAGGGTGTCATTGGCGTTCTCGACTTCTTGTGCGATCAAACCGAATACCTGGGGATGCTCGGCGAGCGAGCGAAACGTCGTGAAGGCGAGGCCCTTCTGCTCCGCCCATTTGCCGGCATTGTCGAAATCGATCTGGATCAGCGCCGTCACGTATCTGCGCGCATCGCCGATGACGATGCATTCCTTGATGAACGGACTCGCCTTCATTGCGTTCTCGATGAGCGATGGACTAAGATTCTTGCCGCCCGACGTGATGATCACGTCCTTCTTGCGATCGACGATCTTGACGTGGCCGTTGCACCATTCGGCGATATCGCCGGTATGTAGCCAGCCGTCGACGACGGTGCGTTGCGTCAGCTCCGGGTCCTTGTAATAGCCGGCAAAGACCATGCCGCCGCGCACCAGCACTTCGCCGTCGTCGGCGATGCGCAGCTCGGCGCCGTCGACGGCAGGGCCGACCGTGCCGAGCTTCACGTCGTTCGCGAGCTGTCCGGTGATGCCACCGGAGGATTCCGTCTGGCCATAGACTTCGATGAGCGGCAGGCCGATCGTGCGAAAGAACATGAACACTTTCGGCGGGATCGGCGCCGCGCCCGTGACGCAAATCCGTGCGCGGCGCAGCCCGACGAAATTCTGCAAGGGGCGGAACACAAGCGTGTACCAGAACGCAAAGACGAGCTTCTCGCGCAAGGTGCGCGGACCGGTCAGCGCGAACGGCTCGCATGCTGCGAAGGCGTGCTTCACCAAAATCTGATTCAATCTGCCGCTTTCCAGCGTCTTGATGTGAATCGACGAATGCATCTTTTCCCAGATGCGCGGCACGCCGAGGAAGAGGCTCGGCGCGACTTCGCGCAAGTCTTCCTGCACGGTACGCAGCGACTCGCCAAAATTCACCAGCATGCCGTATTGCAGCGGCGCGAACGTCGTCAGCGCCTGCTCGGCGACATGGCAAAGCGGCAGGTAGGAGAGCGTCGTCGAGCTCGTATCGAGCCGGAGCCGCTCGGCGTAACCGGGCACGGCGGCACTGATATTCGCATAGGAGATCATCGCGCCTTTCGGCTTCCCGGTCGAACCCGAGGTATAGATGATGATCGCGATGTCTTGCGGCTTTTGCGATTCGACGAGTTTGTCGATGTAATCAGGCGCCCCCGCATCGGCTTTTGCGCCAAGCGCTTCAAGCGCCTCGAAAGGAATGACCTTGCTTGCATCGTAAGCGCGAAAGCCCTTCGTCTCGATGACGACGATGCGCTTGAGCTTCGGCAAATCCTGCCAGGTCTCCAGTACTTTGTCGGCCTGCTCCTGATCCTCGCAAAAGACGATCTCGCAATCGCCGTGCTGCAGCACGTAGGCCACTTCCGGCGCCGGACTCGTCGCATAGACGCCGACCGTCACCGCGCCGATTGCGCCGGCGCCGAGCTGCGCCAGCACCCACTCGATGCGGTTCTCGGAGATGATGCCGACATGCGCGCCGCGCTCGATCCCGAGCGCGCGCAATCCTATGCCGATCGCGCGCGCCCGCTGCCAATACGCGGCCCAATTTGTCGGCTGCCAGATGCCGAAGCGCTTCTGGCGGATGGCGATTGCCTGCGGCCGCTCGCGCGCGTGATGCTGCAGCCATTGCGGCAACGTTTGCGGTGTCATCGCGTGATCGGGCATTGCCTCGCCTCGTTCAACTAAGCCAGCGTTTGCGCCGCTTGTAATGTTTCACGTCGCGGAAGCTCTTGACGCCGCCTGCGCCGACGCCCGCGCCGAGGTAGAATTCGCGCACGTCGCGATCGCCCGCGAGCTTCTCGACCGAGCCGTCGATAACGATCTTGCCCTGTTCCATGATGTAGCCGTAATTCGCCACGGACAGCGCGACGGCGGCATTTTGCTCGACGAGGAGGATCGAGACGCCGCGCTCCCGGTTGATGCGCCGGATGATGCGGAAGATTTCTTCGACCAGCACGGGAGACAATCCGAGCGACGGCTCGTCCATGAGGATGAGCTTCGGCCGGGCGATCAATGCGCGTCCAAGTGCGAGCATCTGCTGTTCGCCGCCGGAGAGATAGCCGGCGACGCCGCTGCGGCGTTCGCGCAAGCGCGGGAAATAATCGAAGACCGAATCGAAATCGGCGCGCGTCTTGTCGCCGCGTTCTAGCGCATATGTCGCGGCGATCAGGTTCTCGTCGACCGTGAGATCGGGAAAGATGCGGCGGCCTTCCATCACGTGAAAGAGGCCGCCGCGCACCAGCGCATGCGGCGCCTGCGTCCTGATGTCGGCGCCGTCGAAACGGATTGAGCCGGCAGTGATCGCACCGCGCTCGAGGCCGAGCATGTTCGAGACCGCCTTCAAGGTCGTCGTCTTGCCGGCGCCGTTCGAGCCGAGCAGCGCGACGATCTGCCCCGCGTGAACCGAAAGCGAGAGGCCGCGCAGCACCTGGATCGTGTGGTTATAGACGACCTCGATATTGTTGATTTCGAGGATCGCTTCGTGAACTCCCGCGCTCAAGAAAGGCTCACGCCTCGGCTTTGATCCAGTCGGACACAGGCTCCATCTTCCCGGCCTTCAGATTGGCGCGGAAAATGCGGCCGACACCGAGCGAATTGCCGGGAATGCTGATCGGCACGCCGATGACGCCGCCCATGTCGTAATCCTTGATCGTATTCAGTGCCGCCTTGAGATTGGGGCCGGTCATTTCCTTGCCGCTCTCGAGGCAGCGGCGCATCGCTTCCGTGCCGAGCGTGAGGTTCGTCCACGGCTGAAGGTAGGAATTCGTGCGGTACTTGCCGCCATTGGCTTTCTTGATGAAATCCATGGCAGGACCGCTGACGCCTTCCTGGTTGACGTAATTGTAGGCGTTGACGCCGAGATAACCGTCCGCGACATCGCCCATCTTCTGCAAGATGCTGAGGTCGGAACTGTAGAACGTTCCCATAAATTGCGTTTCGATGCGCGCTTCCTTCATCTGCTTCATGAATTCAGGGATAGGCGCCATCACGTAGCCGTGGAAGATCGTGAATTCCGGCCGCGCGCGGCGGAGTTTCAAGACTTCCGAAGAGACATCGAAACTGCCGGGCGGCGTGACGATCTTCTCGACCTGCTCCAGCCCGAGCGTCTTTGCGAGCGCCTCGCTCTTGGCGATGGGATCACGCCCAAACTCGGTATCGGAATGAACGAAGGCGATGCGCGCACCCTTCTTCGTTTCAGCAATGTGCTTCAACAGCATGCCGACCTGCGCCGAATAACTCGGACCTGGCATATATTGCAGCGGATATTTTTTCGGATCGTCGATTTCGGACGAGAAGGAAGCGCCGGCAAGCAACAGGCCGCGGCGATTGACTTCCTCGTTGATCGTTTTCTGGAAGCCGGTGGAATCGCCAAGGAACAACGGCACTTTGTATTCGGCGACCAGCCGGTTGAACACCGCGACGGCCTGCGGCACCTGATATCCAGTGTCCTCGACGATCAGCCTGAGCTTACGTCCGGCAATGCCGCCGCGCTCGTTAAGGTATTGTGCGAAATGGTTGGCACCGTCGGTCCCTTCGATACCGGCGAAGGCGAACACGCCCGTCATCGGCGAGGCGATGGCGACCGGGATGTCGCTCGCTTCCTGCGCACGCAATCCCAGCACCCAAGGCGCGGGAAATGTCGAGGCGAGCGCGCCTGCGCCGAGGCCATTCAAGACTTTTCGCCGATCGCTTCGCATATATTCCTCCCTCATATTCGTTGCGTGCATTAGGCCACGATTTCTCAGGTTCGGAAAGGCCAGAGCGCGAAGCGTTGCCGCGTGCGCTGCCATATTTCGTTCAGGCCCAATGGCTCGAACATGAGAAAACCGACGATGAGCGCACCGAAAACAATGGTGCGGACCGGCGACAGCAGTTTCACCGCGTCCGGCCAATATGGCGCGAGATCGGAGGCGCCGATTTTCAGAAGCTCCGGCACGAGCGTCATGAACACGGCGCCGAAGATCGCGCCACGCACCGAGCCGAGCCCGCCGACAATGATCGCGGCGACGAAGAAGATCGACTCGATGAGCCGGAAACTTTCCGGCGTGATGACGCGAAAGAGATAGACCCAGAGCGCGCCGGCCATGCCGGCATAGAAGGAAGCGAGCGCAAAGCTCATCAGCTTGTAGCGCAGGAGATCTATGCCGAGGAGTTCGGCGGAGACATCGCGATCGCGGATCGCGACAAAGGCGCGCCCAACGCGCGTGCGCAGAAGGTTGCGCGCCCACCAAACGGTGAGCGCCGCAATCGGCATGGCGATCCAGTAGATTGCGCCCGGCGTGACAAGCGCATGTCCGAAGATGCGCGCAGGCTCGATCGTCAGTCCGCGCGCGCCGCCTGTGACGCTGGTCCAGTTGAAGAAGATCGATTGCAGGATGAACGAGGCGGCGATCGTGGTCAGCGCGAGATAGAGGCCCTTCACGCGCAGGCTCGGGATGCCGAAAATCGCGCCGATTGCGGCGGCGGCAAAACCGCCCGCCGGGATCGTCAGCCAGAACGGCAGCGCGAAACGGTTGGAGAGATAAGCCGCGGTATAGGCGCCGACGCCCATGAATGCCGCGTGGCCGAGACTGACGAGGCCGGTGAATCCAGTGAGAATCATCAGGCCCATCGCGGCGATCACATTGACGGCGATGAGACAGGCGAGAAGCCGCCAATAGTCCGATGCGACGAATGGAAACAGCAAGAGCAGAGCGACGAGGACGCCGAACCATGCACGCTGCACGTTGGTCTTGAAGATCGCTTCGTCGGCCGCGTAGCTTTGTTTCGCCGATCCGATCC
>JAFAVH010000274.1 GCA_019242655.1 Methylobacteriaceae bacterium | reverse complement strand
GCCAGCGCGCCGCGTCCTCATGGGACGGGCCCGGCCAGGTAAAACTGCGCGCGACATAACGCGAATATTTTGCAATCGGGTGATCGTGCGTGACGAACCAGACAGGAATGTTGCGGCGGCCGAGACTCCGCGCGACGGCAAGACTGCCATGCGCTCCGCCGAGAATCACGGCGCCAGTGACGGGCATGTCTTTACGTCGCAACGCCGTATTCGACAGGCTTGTAAGCTGGACCTGCGTATCTGCGCTTCGCCGATATCCCGCGCGTAACGCCGCGCGCGGCATAAGAGGTCCCAGCGATGAAGCGCATCAGCGGGCCGAAGCTCGAGACCGCACTTGCGCCGGCAAAGAACAGCCCAGGCATGCTCGATTCGAATCCGTGCGAGAGGATTGGCGCGCCCGCGCGGCACGCAATGGAAGCGCGGAGTTCAGGTGCCAGCATTCCGAGATTTGCCACGTCGAATTTATATCCGGTGGCGAGCATGACCTGATCGAACGTGTCGATGCGGCCATCGTCGAACTTCAATTCCATTTGCCCGCCTTTGGCGGTTGCTTTCACGATCTCGACGCCGCTCGTGACACGCACGCCGCCGAAACGCGGTTTCAGCCAACCCGCGGCTGCGGCGCGCAAGCACGCCGTGCTGAATGCGTCGCGCGTTTCTTGCGGCAGCAGACGCAGCGCGCTTGGCACTTCGACGCCCCAACTCAAGGGGAAACGCCCGATCGCGGACGGCGCTTCGAGCCATGCCGCCATCTGCGAATGAATGTCTTTGCGCCAGCCGGCGGCGTACTTACCGGCGCCGAGCCAGCGAACGGGACCGCGGCAGATAAGCTCCGCCTCCGCATGGGCCTCGCTTAAGAGCGCCGCCGTCTCGCAAGCGCTCTGCCCGCGGCCGATAATGGCGACGCGCTTGCCTGCGAAGCCGCTGAGATCGTCATGTTCGCACGTATGGCTGACGAGCTCATGCGGTGCGGACGCAAAAGCCTCCGGCGTGATTTGATGGTTCTCGAGACCGGTCGCGATGACAACGCTGTCGGCCGTCATCTTGTCGCCGTCGGCCGTGGTCGCGATAAAACCGTTGCCGGCCTGCCCGACGCGCACAATGCGCCGCGTATCGAGATCGGGAACCGCGTTGGTTTGAAACCAGTCGCCGTATCCGATGAAATCATCGATGGGTAACGGTTGCAGGCGCGGGAGGCCCCGGCTCGTTGCATACAAATCCAGCGACAAAGCCTTGCCGGGATCGGAGAGGTCGGTCGCCCGCCACGGCGAGCGCAGCTTCATGCCCTTCGGCATGTGGCGCCGCCAGAATGACATTGCCTCGCCGAACGTATGGGTAGCGATGCCACGCGCTTTGAGGTGCGCCGCAACGGAAAGCCCGTAAGGGCCGGCGCCGATTACGATGACTTCGAAGTCATTGCTCGCGTTCAGTCGAGCCATTTCTCTGCCTCCACCGCCAATGAGACGCAAATAAGCAAGTCGCGTGCAGGTTGGCGCGTCGGATTTGCCCCGAACCAATTAGGGTTAAATCGGTAGAAGAGGCCGATTGATCAGCATTGCGCTGGGTCTCGCACCTCGGACTTGGCTTTTCCAGCTTTCAGAATAGGGCAAGAGCGAAGTTGGCTGCGATCCAAAATCCCGTTTTGATGCAATTGACGCCTCAAGTCCCCGCCGTCAGGCTGCAAGCAAATACTCCAACGAGAGAAGACGCCATGAAGATACGTCGCCCGGCGCATGTCAGCATTTTTCCGCTCGCGCTATCAGCGTTCGTCCTGGGCACACCGGAATCGGCTTCCGCGCAAACCAAAGCAGAGGTCGCGGTGAGCGCGGTTGATATTGGCGGCCGCGTCTCCGGGCCGAACGGGACCGAAGCCGGAGTTTGGGTGATCGCGGAAACAACGGATCTCCCGACCAAATTCGCCAAGATCGTCGTGACCGATGATCAAGGCCGATTTGTCATCCCGGACGTACCGTCCGCGAATTATAAGATCTGGTCGCGCGGATATGGGCTTGTCGATTCAGACAAGCAGGATGCCCGCCCTGGTGCGGTCATCGACATCGCCGCCAAGCCCGCGCCGAACGAAGCCGCAGCGGCGAAATATTACCCCGGTGTCTACTGGTACTCGCTTATGAAGATACCGCCAGCGAGAGAATTTCCCGGTTCCGACAATAGCCCGACGGGCATGCCGGCATCCATGCACTCGCAAGCCGATTGGATCGATACGGTCAAGAATTCCTGCCAATCGTGTCACGCGCTCGGCAGCAAGAATGTGCGCTCGCCGAGCAAGGACCTCGGCACGTTCTCAAGTTCCGTCGATCTGTGGACGCGGCGCCTGCAATCCGGACAGGCCATGTCGAATATGGCGGTCACGATGACGCGGCTCGGCCCTGAGCGCGGCTTGGAGATGTTCGCTGATTGGACGGATCGCATCGCCGCCGGAGAATTGCCGTTCGAGAAGCCGGAGCGTCCGAAGGGCGTCGAACGCAACGTTGTCGTCAGTCTTTGGGACTGGGGCACGCCGACAATGTACCTGCACGACGCGATCTC
>JAFAVH010000153.1 GCA_019242655.1 Methylobacteriaceae bacterium | reverse complement strand
CGAGTTTCCTGCTTCCGTCTCAGTTCGGAACGTCTTTCCGCGGTATGCTTGCTGCAAAGGGATGCCGATGACGCCGCCGGCAAGCGAGACGTGGACTTTTTTTGAAGGCGATTGGCATCGCGGCAATACGCCCATCATGGGTGTGCGCACCCACGGCGCTTGGCTCTGCTCGAGCGTGTTCGATGGCGCGCGCGCCTTCGAAGGCGTTACCCCCGATCTCGACCTGCATCTGAAGCGGGTCAATCAATCGGCCGCGAATTTCGGTTTGAAGGCTGCGGTGTCGCTCGACACGTGGCGCGAGCTTGTCGGCGACGGCTGCAAGCGTTTCGCACAAGATGCCGAGCTTTACATCCGGCCGATGTATTGGGCCGAAAGCGGCTTCGGCGGCGGCGTCCTGTTCGATGCCGATTCTACGAACTGGTGCCTCTCGCTTTACGAAGCGCCGATGCCCGAGCCTGTGGGGACGAGCGTCACCCTGTCGCCGTTCCGCCGCCCCAGCGCGGACTGCGCGCCGGTCGAGGCGAAGGCGGGCTGCCTTTATCCAAACGGCACGCGCGCGTTGATCGAGGCCAAAGCGCGCGGCTTCGGCAATTGCCTCATGCGCGACATGGACGGCAACATCGCCGAATTCGCCAACGCCAACGCGTTCCTGGCGCGCGACGGCATCGTTTACACGCCGGCGCCGAACGGCTCGTTTCTCGATGGCGTCACGCGGCGGCGGGTGATCAATCTCATGCGCGAGGCCGGAATAGAGGTGATCGAGAAGGCGCTGACCTACGGCGATTTCGAAACCGCGGACGAGATTTTCTCGACCGGCAATTACGCCAAAGTGACGCCGATCATCGGCATCGATGACCGCCCGCTGCAGCCGGGACCGATGTTCCGCCGCGCCCGTGCGCTCTATTGGGAATATGCGCACAGCACCGCGCGTCTTTAACGCATTCGAATTAACGCGCGCAGACTGGCGCGAAACTCGCTGAGGACGAGTGGCTGTCTCTCAATGAGACATGGAGTGCGTGTTATGAGTGCTACCGGCGACGCTTTGCATCTTGGACCGGGCGGATATGTGCCGCCGCGCGATCAGGCCATGGGTTCGGTCGTCTTCGCCGGCGCAATCGGCACGATCATCGAGTGGTATGATTTCCTGATCTACGGCACCGCCGCGGCGCTCGTTTTCAACACCTTGTTCTTTCCGACATTCGACCCTTTAACGGGAACGATCGCGGCGCTTGGCACATACGCTGCGGGCTTCTTCGCGCGTCCAATCGGCGCGTGGATTTTCGGGCATTACGGCGATCGCGTCGGCAGAAAGACCATGCTGATGATCACCATGATCGTCACCGCGCTCGGCACGTTCGCAATCGGGCTGATGCCGACCTATCAGACGATCGGCGTCTGGGCGCCGATCCTGCTCGTCGTGCTGCGCATCCTGCAGGGCATCGGGCTTGGTGGCGAATGGGGCGGCGCCTCGTTGCTCGTCCTCGAACACGCGCCCGCCAATCGCCGCGGCTTCTATGGCAGCCTCGTCCAGGTCGGGTTTCCCCTCGGGATTGCCGCCTCGACCGGAGCCTTCGCGCTCGCCGGATTGCTGCCGCAGGCCGACTTTCTCGCCTGGGGCTGGCGCGTGCCGTTCCTGTTCAGCGTGCTCCTACTTGGCGTCGGGCTGTTCGTGCGCATGCGCGTGCCAGAAACGCCGCTCTTCCGCGACATCAAGGAACGTGGCGACATCGCCAAAGCGCCGCTCCTCGACGTCGTGCTGCGCCAGCCGAAGACGTTCCTGCTCGCGATCGGACTTAAAATCTCGGAAGTGTCGTGGGTCTACATCGTCACCGTGTTTGCCGTCGTCTATGCGACGAACCAGCTCGGCCTGCCGAAAAGCACGCTTTTGAATGCGATCCTTCTCGGTTCGCTCATCGAGGTTTTCACGATCCCGCTCTTCGGCTACGTGAGCGACATCGTCGGCCGCCGCGCGCTTTATTTCACCGGCACAATCTTCACTTTGCTCTTCGCCTTCCCGTTGTTTTGGCTCATCGACACGAAGAACGCCTACGTCATTGCCGCGACGATTGCGGTCGCGTTGAGTTTCGGCCACGGCACGATGTTCGGGCTGCTCTCAACCTATTTGCCGGAGCTATTCGGCACCAAGATACGCTATACCGGCGCTTCGCTTGGATTTCAGGTGGCCGCTGCCATTGGCGGCGGTCTTGCGCCGGTGCTTGCGACGTCGCTCACCAATTCGATGGGCGGCACCGCGGGCGTATCGATCCTGTTGATCCTGCTCGCGCTGATCACGCTGACCGCGACGCTGTTCGCGCGCGAGACGAAGGACGCGGCGCTATGACGAGCGGCGACCCCTACTTGCCCTCTAATTGCGCGTAGGGATCCGCCGAATAGACAACGCGACCTCCAAGGAGCGTCAGCACCGACTCGATCGAGCCGATCTCCTCATCCGGCACGTTCATGTAATCCTTGTTGAGGACGGCGAGGTCGGCATATTTGCCGGCCTCGAGCGAGCCGCGCTTGTCGTCGTCATGCGCGAACCAGGCGCTGTTCAAGGTGTACATGCGCAGCGCCTCGGCACGGCTCGGGTGCTGCGTCTCGCCGATCGCCTCGGCGCCATCGATCGTTTTGCCGTTGATGAACCAGCGCAACGAGACGAACGGATTGTAGTTCGACACACGATGCGCATCGGTGCCGGCGCCGACCATCAGTCCCATGGCAAGCGCGTTCTTCACCGGCGGCGAGCGCTCAGCGACCGCGACGCCGAACATCTTCTTGAAGGTCGCGGCGTTGAAGTACAACGAATCCTGCACGCCCCAGGCGATGCCGAGCGCCTTCATGCGCGCGAGCGAACGGTCGGACGCGTCGTAGAGGTGATCGATCCACCAGCGCAGATCGCCGATCGGCGTCTCCGCATTGACGCGTTCGAGGATGGTGAGCAGTTTGTCGACGGTGCGCTCGGGATTCCAGTGGATCTGAAATCCCATACGCTTTTGTGCCGCCCAGCGGATTATCTCCTCGAGTTTCGTCATCGCCTCGTCCGAGGGATCGCCGTCGGTCCAGGCCGCCCAGGTGACGATCTCGCCGATTCCGGCAAAGCGCAGCATGTCGTCGCCGAAGCCGGAGGGCATGAGCTGCGTCAGCGCCTTGTAATCCTCGAGCTCGGCGCCGGGTTTTTGCGAGGAGATCGTGTAGGCGACGCGCACGGTCTGCTCTTTGTCCTGCCAAATGCTGTAGAGCGGCTGATAGCTTGCGGGACCGACGCTCACGCCCGCGGGATCGATGAAGCCTGTAATCCCCAGGCGACTGAGTTCACGGAAGAAGGCTTTGGTGCCTTCGACCTCTTGCGCAAAGTTCGGCCGCGGCAGCTTGTTGAATAAAGCCGTGAAGGTAACGCCGTTGCCTTCGATCTCGCCGGTCGGCTTGCCGCTGTCGTCGCGCACGAGCTTGCCGAATTTCGGCAGGTCGGCGTCGCCCGAAATCTGCATCTCGGCGAACGCGCGCGGCGACATGAGCACCCATTCGTAGAGATGCTGGATGTAGACGGGATTGTCGGGTGAAGCGACGACGATTTCGGCCTGTGTCGGCTTGCGCTTCTCCTTGAACTGGATGTCCGTCCAGCCGCCGGCGACGATGATCCATTGCCCGGGCGCGGCTTTCTGTGCCGCCGCTTTGATGCGCGCGAGTGCCTCCGCGAGACTCGGCACGCCGATCCAGCTGACTTCCAGCGAATAGGTCAGCGCGGCGCGAATGCCATGCAAATGCATATCCGTGAGGCCGGGGATCACGGTGCGGCCGGCGAGATCGATCCTTTGCGTCTTGTCGCCGGCATGTCTCTGCATGTCGGCATTCGTACCGGTCGCGACGATGCGGCCGTCGCGGATTGCCAGCGCTTCCTTGACGGAGAAATCCTTGTCGAGCGTGAGGATTTTGCCGTTGAGGAGGACTTTGTCCGCGTGCTCCTGGGCATGAGCAAGCGTCAGCGGGAAGAGTGCGATGACGAGAGCGCAGACGAAACGCATCATATAAGAATCAGAACGCCGGGACGATATCCGTTTTCTTGAAATCGTTGCCTTTGAAGAGAAGCTTCGCATCGTTCGCACGCGCACATGCATAAGCAAAACAATCCCCCATATTGAGCGCCGCCGGGTGTCGCCGTTTGCCGAAACGTGCAAAAGCATCGGTAGCCATCTCGAATTCTCGTGCACCGATGTCAACAAATTTGAAATTGAGGGCTTCAAGAAACAGAGACACTCGCACGCGCGCAGCGGACGTCGGCAGTTTGTAATTCTTGGTCATTCCCGCCACAGTCTCCCAGACCGAAATTGCGGGACAAAGGGGGCGCGCATCGCGCTCCGGGATGTCTGTAAAAGTGTTTCCTTCGGGTTCCTTTGCAACTATCGCAATTAAAGCGGAGGCGTCCGCAAAGATCATGGGTCTTCGCCCGAGAGGTCATCGAAAAATGCCTTATCGGCAACTTCTCCGGTTTTAGGTGGCAGCGGATTCTCTCTCCAAAGCCTTTCCACCCGCTCGCGCACAGAAAGTTGCTCACCTTCCCGTTTCAATTCTTCCGAAACGGCCAAGCGGACGGCATCCTGTTTCGAGATACCGCGGCGTTTAGCCAACTTCGCAACAAGCTCGGCTGTCGCGTCGTCCTTGATGTAGAGAGGCATAGGCAGGATATCCAAATACCGCATCAGATATCCCGCAGCTGTTCCCGCGGCAAGCGTCGGTCCGTGAGCACCTCAGTTTCTGAATTTTCGGGCAAACTCCCAGAACTCCTCCACCGTTTCGATGTCGTGGTTCAGCGGCCGCCCTTCTCGATCCACTCCGGATTTCCCGCGGCGAACGTCGGCACCTGATGACCGCCGCCGTTGACGCGATAGAGTCTCACCGCGCCCTCGGCCGCACAGCCGGTCCAGGTCGTGAGCATGATCCGCGTTCCGTCCTCTGCCATGCGATGCGGTAGAATCTTCCAATCCATCCCCGTGCAGCGATGCTGTCTGCGCCAGAACTCCATCGTTTCCGGTACGGATAGGAGTCGAGAGTCCTTATTCAGGAAGCCATCATAATTCTGCCAGGTGTCGTCCGTCCCCGCGACCGCCATCAGCGGTACAGCGCGGCTTGGATGACAAGCGGCAACCTGAGCACCGAACATGCCGGTGATCAAAGGAGCCGCCGCGGCAATCTTATCCGCAAAGCGGCATATAACCGAAAATGTCATCAAGCCGCCTCTAGAGTCGCCAATCACGTAAATGCGCGATGGATCGACGTTGTTCTCGGCGATCAACTTGTCGATAAGCTTCTCAATAAACCCGAAATCGTCGACGACCTGGTCGCCGACACGCTGCGCGTTCCGCATCGGCTGCGCGAAATTCCAACGGAAACCGACGGCTTCCGGATAGGCTGTGACGACGCCTTCGCGATCGGCGAGCGCGTCGAGCGCGCGGTCGCTATGGTTCTTCCAGTCGACAGGACGCACGCCGTGAAGATAAAGCAGCAGCGGCAATTTGCCGGCGGGAGCCGGCGACGGCGCTCGCACCAAAACCTGCCGAGCAATTCCTTGATGCTCGATCGTCTGCGCGTCTTGGGCGAAAGCGCTGCCGAAAAGGCAGGAGATCGCCGCTGCGAGAAAAGCAAGCCCCTTCATCTGCATCGCTTTCCCCGCGGATTGCGATCATTCCGGCTTGATGCCGCCGAATTGCGCGAACCTGGCATTCAACCTTGCGATGATGTACTTCGGGCTTTCGGGCCGCAACCGCGAACCACAAGCTCGGCTTTGGTAGCGTTCTCGACGTAGAGCGGCATCGCAGGACATCCCAAACGGTATGCGAGGATTTCCTGGGTGGCTCACGCAAGCAGGGGGCAATCAGCCGATTGACCCCTTCGCCTCGCGATGCACAATCTCCTGCAAAATCAGAGGAACCGCCCTTGAGCGAACAGCCCGTGCTGGTCGAGGCACGCCCGACCTATCGCGTCATCACCCTGAACCGGCCGTCGCGGCTGAACGCGGTGACGATCGACTTGCATCGCGCGCTTGCCGATGCGCTCGACAAAGCCGAAGCTGACAAGAGCTGCCGCTCGATCCTGATCACCGGCGCCGGACGCGGCTTTTGCGCCGGGCAGGATTTGTCGGATATCGATCCGCCCACAGCGGATAAGCCGGCAGACCTCGGTCTCCTCATCGACCGCCATTACAATCCGCTGATCCGCCGCCTGCGTGCATTCCCGATGCCGGTCGTCTGCGCCGTCAACGGCATTGCCGCGGGCGCCGGCGCCAACATCGCGCTTGCCTGCGACATCGTCATCGCGGCGCGTTCGGCGAGTTTTCTGCAGGCCTTCGCCAAGATCGGCCTAGTGCCGGATTCGGGCGGCACGTTCTTTCTGCCGCGCCTGATCGGCGAGGCGCGGGCGCGCGCGCTCTGCCTCACCGCCGAGCCGATTTCCGCCGAAACCGCCGCCGATTGGGGACTGATCTGGAAATGCGTCGACGACGCGGAGCTTTTGAACGAAGCGCAATCGCTCTGCGAGCGCTTTGGCGAAGCGCCGACGCGCTCGCTTGCGGTGATCAAGCGCTCGCTCGACAAGTCGGCGCAGAATACGCTCGATGCGCAGCTCGATCTCGAACGCGACCTGCAGCGCGAAATCGGCCGCGGCAGCGATTATGTCGAGGGCGTCACCGCATTCCTGCAAAAACGCAAGCCGGCCTACAAGGGCCGCGCGTGAACGAGGACGCCGCGGCGATTGCCCGCGCATGTGCCGATGCGATGTGGGCGGAGGACGAGGCATCGCGCGCGCTTGGCATGAAGCTCCTGCGCGTTGCGCCGGGAGAGGCGGAGATTTCGATGCCGGTCACGGCGGATAAGGTCAACGGCCAGAAAATCTGCCACGGCGGCTTTATTTTCCTGCTCGCCGATTCGACCTTCGCTTTCGCCTGCAACACCTACAACGAGCGCGTGGTG
>JAFAVH010000051.1 GCA_019242655.1 Methylobacteriaceae bacterium | reverse complement strand
CGCGACGCCGCCGTTCTTGCGTCAGCCGACGCGAGCGGTCGTTGCGGCGTTTGAGAATGGACTCGTGCGCGAGGCGTTGCAGCGCGAGCGCGGCCGCGGCGGTCAGAGCCTGTTCGTTTGCCCGCGCATTGAGGACATCGAGCCGATGCGCGTGCGCCTCGCGTCGATCTCGCCCGATCTCGCGATCCTCATCGCTCACGGAAAGATGCCGGCGAGTGAAATGGATGACATCATGGTCGGCTTCGCTGATGGAAACGGCGATGTCCTGCTCGCGACGAACATCATCGAAAGCGGTCTCGATTTGCCGAACGCCAACACGATCTGCGTCTGGCGCCCCGATCGCTTCGGTCTGGCGCAATTGCACCAGTTGCGCGGACGCGTCGGGCGCGGCCGCCGTCGCGGGATCGCTTATCTGCTCACCGATCCTGACGACAAGCTCTCGGCCGCCACGCAGAAGCGTTTACGCACCGTTGAGACGCTTGATCGGCTCGGCGCCGGGTTTGCCATCAGCGCACGCGATCTCGATCTGCGCGGGGCAGGGGACTTGCTTGGCGAGGAGCAGGCGGGACATGTGAAACTGATCGGGCTCAGGCTCTACCAGTACCTCCTTGAGCGCGCGCTCAAAACCGCGCGTGGCGAACAGATCGAGGATGAGTGGGCGCCCGACCTGCGGCTCGGACTCGTCGCGGGTTTCCCCGCCGACTACGTTCCAGAGGAGGAGGTGCGTCTCAATCTCTACGCGCGCGTCGCGGAGCTTGCGAGCGAGGACGAGATCGCCGACTTCCAGGACGAGGTTGCCGATCGCTTCGGACCGCTCCCCCAAAGCGTTGTACGTCTATTCGAATTGGCGCTGCTGAAATGCCGCTGTTACACGCTGGGCATCTGGCGGCTCGATGCGGGACCGCAGGCAATTGCCGCGACTTTTCGGCCGTACTCGGATGTAAAGGAGAGGCTTAGGGAGCAGAACGCGCAAGAGGTGCAATGGCGCGGTGAACGCCTCATATATTCGCACGGCAGCGAAGATACAGACGAGCGTCTGTCGCTTGCGACGAGGTTCCTGGACCGCTTGGATAAAATCAGTTCGCTAGGCTGAAAGCCGTTTTTGCTCATCGGACGCGAAAGTTCCCGCAAGCTCGTTTGTTGTCGCTTCGAGCATATGATGCAGCTCTTGGAAATCTTGAGGATGCGGAATCGCACGCGAGTTCCGCGCTTCGGCTTCGATATTTGCGAGCCGCGCCGCAAATCTTCCAACGCCCATATTGAGGCTCATCGATTTTAGACTATGCGCCGCAGCGGCGACGCCGATATCGTCGCCGCGCCCCGCTGCTTCCTGCAAATCTGCCAAGACCCGGGGCGCGTGGGTCCGATAGAGGGCCAGAATCCGATCGATGAAATCGCGCCTGCCCGATTGAGCTGTCTGCACGAGCCGATCGATCGTCTCGGGATCGAGCAATGCCATTTCGTCCCCAGTTGCGGAGACTGCTGTTGGCGTGACTTCGAGCACCTCGTCCAACTCTTGGGTCGTGCCTGGTGTAAGAAAAGAGCCGATGCACTCGGCAAGCTTCTTGATGGTAAACGGCTTGTGCAGGACGGCGTTCATCCCCGCGTCGCGCCAGGCATCGGCACCGGCGCCGGCAACGTGGGCTGTCAAGGCGATGATCGGCGTTGCAGAAGTGTGATGTTCCGTCTCGTAGAGGCGAATGCGTCGCGCGGCTTCAAAACCGTCGAGCTCGGGCATACTGCCGTCCATGAGGATGATGTCGAACTTCGTTTCGATCGCGGCATTGAATGCAGCCAAGCCGTTATCCACCACTTTCACGCGGTGAATACCAAGGCGCCTCAGCGCCTCACAGGCGACCTCCTGGTTTACCTCGCTATCGTCCGCGATAAGGACGTTCGCGCCGGCAAATTGCGGCAGCGTCTCGCGAGAGGCAGAAGGCCGCGCATGCCCCCCATCAAGGTGTTCGCCTTTGCTCAGCCGCTCCAGCAGCGGGCGCAGTTCATTATGCGCGAGCGGGCGGCGTAACACGGCGTCGGCGAGTGCGGTCGAGCGCGCATCGAGTGCCGCGTCGCCGATCGGCGCAAGCGCGATGATACGGGCTGCGCCGGCGAGCTTGCGTCCTTGACGCGCGAGATCGACAAAGTCGGCGAAGAGGCACGCTGCGGTCAGTGGTGAGGTTGCAATTTCGGAGAGTGCACGCAGCTGCACATCGTAGCCGTGCAAAGTCAGTTCTTGTACGAGTACGGTGCGAGTTGCGTCGCCGCTGACGGCCACCACGGCAGCTCTGACGTCGGATGGCGCCAATACGTTCTCAACCGGCGTCGCTTGCCCGATTGCGACCGGCAGATCGAACCAGAATGTCGAGCCGTGTCCCTCGACGCTATCAACGCCGATTTTGCCATGCATGGCTTCGACCAGCTTCTTACAGATCGAAAGACCCAATCCGGTCCCGCCGAAGCGCCGCGTCGTCGAACTGTCAGCTTGTGAGAACGCTTGAAAGAGTTCGCTTTGCTTTTCGAGCGGAATGCCGATGCCGG
>JAFAVH010000319.1 GCA_019242655.1 Methylobacteriaceae bacterium | reverse complement strand
CACTCCGCGCGAGCGCGCATTCATCGAAGCGCTCGACGTTTATTATCGTAGATATCCCGGCGGCCATCAAGCGCGAACGCAGGCCTACGAAGCAGCGATGGCGAGGGTGCACGACGCTTTTCCCGAAGATGTCGAGGCGAGCACTTTCTATGCGCTCGCTATTCTCGAAGCCGTCGATCTCACCGACAAGACGTATGCGCGTCAGCTCAAAGCCGGCGCTCTTCTTGAACCGATCCTGACCGCGTATCCTGATCATCCCGGCGCGCCGCATTATCTGATCCACGCCTACGATTACGCGCCGCTGGCGTCGCGTGCTTTGGCCGCGGCAAAGCGTGAGGCCGAAGTCGCACCAGGTGCTGCGCATGCGCAGCATATGCCATCGCACATCTATACAATCCTCGGCCGCTGGGACGAGTCGATCGACGCAAATCACCGCGCCGCGCGCGTGCTCGATCCCTCGGACGCAGGCAATGTCACGCGCAGCGACATCGAGAACGGTCACGGCTTCGACTTCATCGTCTATGCGCGATTGCAGAAGACGCAAGACGCGCAGGTCGCGGCCGATCTCGCAGCTTTGCGCAAAAAGCGGGAATCGTTCACCGTGGTCGAAGCACGCTACATGCTCGAGCGCGAAGATTGGAAAGCCGCGGCTTCCCTTGCGATTGCCAACGATCCCTTCGATGCAGCAATCGCACGCTTTGTTCGCGGCTACGGATTTGCGCGGCTAGGCGACACCAGTAGAGCCAAGGTCGAAGTGACGGCTTTGCGAGCGCTATGCGAACCGCTCCTACGCGCCAGCGGCGAGTATTGGGCCGCTTATACCGACATTTATGCTTTGGCCGTGCACGCGTGGGGCGAAAAAGCTGCGGGTCGGCCCGATGCCGCAATTGCGGCGATGAAAAAAGCCGCCGACATGGATGATGCGCGGGAAAAGAGCATCAACCTTGAAAACAAGCTTTTGCCAATGCGCGAAGTTCTCGGCGAGCTGTTCCTCGCCCTGAACCGTCCACGCGAGGCAGCGGATGCGTTTGCGCAATCACTGCAAACGGCACCGAATCGCTTCCGCTCATTCGCCGGCGCCGCGTGGGCAGCCCGCATGCTCGGCGACGCCGCTCAGGCACGGGAATTGTACGGCAAGCTTCTGGCGCTTGCCGCCGACGGCGACGGCAAGCGGCCGGAAATCGCGGAGGCGACGGCGTTCAGCGGCAAATAATTACTGCGTCAGATTGCAGCCGCTGTCCTTCACCGAAAAGAACGCCTGATCGCCGGGGATCGTCGCGAGCTTCTTGTAGTAGTCCCACGGTCCCTTGCTCTCCGCCGGTGTCTTCACCTGGAAGAGATACATGTCATGCACCATGCGTCCGTTCGGCAGGACGTGACCGCCGCGCGCGAAGAAATCGTCGACCGGCATTTCGTGCATTTTCTTCGTCACGGCGTCGCCGTCGGTCGTACCCGCCGCCTGCACTGCCTTCAGATATTGCGTGACCGACGAGTAGGTGCCGGCATGCACCATGTTCGGCATGCGCCCGGTACGCTTCATGAAGCGATTGGCAAATTCGCGTGCCTTGTCGTCGAGGTCCCAGTAATAGCCTTCGGTAAGCACGAGGCCTTGCGCAGCCTGCAATCCGAGGCCGTGCACTTCGGCAAGCGTGAATAGAAGCGCGGCGATGCGCTGCTTGCCGCCTTGCGTGACGCCGAACTCGGCCGCCTGCTTGATCGCGTTCGATGTATCGAGGCCGGCATTGGCGAGACCGATCACCTTGGCGCCGGAACTCTGCGCCTGCAGGATGAAGGATGAGAAATCGGGGCTGTTCAGCGGATGGCGCACCGAACCGACGACCTTGCCGCCTTTAGCTTTCACATAATTCGACGTGTCGTTCTCGAGCGCGTAGCCGAACGCGTAATCGGCGGTGAGGAAAAACCAGCTGTCGCCGCCGTTCTCAACGAGCGCGCCGCCCGTCCCGACCGCAAGCGCATGCGTGTCGTAAGCCCAGTGGAAACCGTAGGGCGTGCATTGCTTGCCGGTGAGGTCCGTCGTCGCGGCGCCATCGACGATCGTGATCTTCTTCTTCTCTTTCGAGAGCTGCTGCACGGCGAGCGCGACGGAAGACGTCGTCAATTCCATGATGGCGTCGACATTTTCGACGTCATACCAGCGCCGGGCGATGCCAACGGCGAGGTCAGGTTTGTTCTGGTGATCGGCGCTGATGATCTCGATCGGCTTGCCCAACACTTTGCCGCCGAAATCCTCGATCGCCATGTGCGCGGCTTCGACCGACCATTTGCCGCCGAAATCGGCATAGACGCCGGACTGGTCGTTGAGAATTCCGATCTTGACGCCGCCCGCACCGGGCGCCTGGGCGTGGGCTGCCGGCGTGACCGCAAGAACGGTCGCCAAACTCAGCGCAAGCGTGATGATGCGTTGCATATATCCTCCCGAACCAGCGTCGTTTTCGCTGGGCGGCATCTGCTACGCCGCCGGAGGTCTTTGCAACTGTTCTTTCGTCTGGCGGGAGACTGGCCCGCGTCAGATGGGCCAATCCCCGGCGAGCCCGAGGCGCGCCGGGGAGAAGCTTGCCGGATTAATTGAGAACGACCATCCGCACCGCGCCGGTGGCGCGAAGGCCGATCGCCTGCGCCGCGCCGCGCGCGAGATCGAGCGAGCGCCCGCCGACGAATGGGCCGCGATCGTTGATGCGCACGACGACGGCGCGGCCGGTCGCCACGTTGGTCACCTGTACGCGGGTGCCGAAAGGCAGGCTGCGATGTGCAGCCGTGAGGCCGCCGCTGTTGAAATGCTCGCCGTTAGCGGTGCGCGAGCTCAGCTTCTCGCCGCCGCCATACCAGCTGGCGCGGACGAGTTGGCCGCCGCCGAAAGAGCCGCCAAAGGAACCATGGTTCCAGGCGTGGGTCGGCTGGTGAGCCAACGATGCACCCCGCGCTTGCGGATATTCCGGAGCCGGTGCGCCGAACCAAGATTGCGCCGCGGCCGCACGAACGCCAAGCGCCCGATGCCGGACGTGAAAGGCGTACCGGTGGTGATGCCGGTAATGGTGGCCCCGGAAGTGCAGGTGGTGGCGGTGATGGCTATATCCGTAGCCGTGGTGGTGGTGACGGTAGTTGTGCCGTGAATGCGCTTCGGCAAATCCGCTGAAGGCAACAAGCGCAAGCAGAGCTATTACTATTCTTCGCATCAGTTTTTCATGACCCCTACTAAGGATGGTTGATGCGAAAACTACCTCGTGTTCAGATTTGACCTGAATGAGGCGGGAAAGGCGGTCGATTGTCGCGGCTATACTTGCGACAATCCGTCGCCTTGCTGCGCTGCACAACGCGCTTTACGAGGCCGGGACTGCTTGCTCAGAACGCTGGGTTCCGCCGCATATGCGCGGCATTTCCACGCGGGCGGGCGCGAAAACCAAACTCAGCCTTTGCAGCGTGATGTGGCGCAAGCGCGCCGTCCGGGCGGAGGCAGCACCTTATGGACATCAAGAATGATCAAATTCGCTAGGACCGCTCTCGTACTCGCCGGCCTCGCTTTGCCTGCCAGCGCTTTTGCCGAAAACTTGGCTGGCATCGAGATCAGCGCGGCGGAAAAGCAGGCCTGTGCTCCGGATGTCATGCGTCTTTGCGCGCATATGCTGCCGGATGCCAACGGGGTTCTCAGCTGCATGCAATCGAAGCGCTCGCAAGTGAGTTTGGCCTGCACAAAGGTCGCCCGCGCGCACGGGCTCTGATCGAGATCAGAATTGAGCGCCAAAATCCCCGCTTGTCAGAGCGGGGATTTTTCCGTCGACACATCCCGCTCGATGTCGGCGCCATTTTTGCCCGGACGGCGCGCGTGACTTCGGTCCGATCTTGGGGCAGGCTTCCACCCTTCGGGAGGAAGCAGCCATGCCCAAGAACATCAAAAATGGTCTTCTGTTTGGGACCGCGCTAACCGCCATACTCGGATGTTCGCTCGCGGCGCCGGCTCAGGAAATAAAGCAGGACAGCAAGATGGCTGTCCGCGCCGCCGCCGTGACCAATGTCACGCAACAATTATTGGACGACGCGGCGAAGGACTCGAATAATTTCCTCCACACTAATGGCAATTACGCGCAGACACGCTTCTATCCGAACAAGCAAATCAACGCGAGCAACGTCGCCAAACTGCATCCGGCCTGGATTTTCCAGACCGAAGTGAAGGAATCGCTGGAGACCTCGCCGATCGTCGTCAACGGCACGATGTTTGCCACGACGTCCTACAGCCATGTCTATGCCATCGATGCCAAGACCGGCGCGGAACTCTGGCATTACAAGCCGAAGCTCGGCGCGATCACCACCTATTGTTGCGGGCCGAACAATCGCGGCGTCGCCGTTGCCGACGACAGGGTTTTCGTCGCGACGCTCGATGGCAAGCTCGTCGCGCTCGATGCCAAAACCGGCAACGTCGTGTGGGAACAGAAACTTGCTGATCCCGAAGACGGATATAGCGAGACGATGGCGCCGACGGTTGTCAAAGGCAAGGTGCTGATCGGCACCAACGGCGGCGAATACGGCATACGCGGATTTGTTCGAGCCTATAATACAGCCGATGGCAAGCTGCTTTGGAACTTCGACACGGTTCCGGAAAACTCCGTCGGTGTCTGGGGAACGAAGGATGCCACCGGACGCGACATGCATCGCGACATCGATGCTGAGAAAGCGCAACTCGCCAAGATCGGCGATCCGTACAAAATGCTCGGCGGCGGCGTCTGGCAAAATCCGGCCGTCGATATTGCGACGAACCGCATCTATTTTGTCGTCGGCAATCCCTCACCCGATCTGGACGGCTCTCTGCGGCCCGGTGACAATCTGTACACCGACTCGCTCGTCTCGCTCGATCTCGACACCGGCAAATATGCCTGCCACTTCCAGTACATTGCGCACGATGTCTGGGACCTCGATTCGGTCAGCCCCGCCGTGCTCGTCGACGTCGCCGATAAATCCGGCAACACCGTTCCCGGCGTGATCCATGCCGGCAAGACTGGCCACATTTATGTCCACGACCGCAAGGATTGCAGCTTGATCCGCTTCTCCGACGCCATGGTGGCGCAGGAGAATATGTGGACCCTGCCGACCAAGGAGGGCGCGCGCATGCTGCCCGGCGCCAATGGCGGCGTCGAATGGTCGCCGATCGCGACCAATCCGCAG
>JAFAVH010000155.1 GCA_019242655.1 Methylobacteriaceae bacterium | reverse complement strand
CAGGTTGGTGTCGCCGTTCGCGCTGAGGCCGTTCACCTTGGAGGTGAGCGTCGACTGCGTCGATGTCATCCGCAACAGGGGCTGCGACAGGCACATGCCGTTCGGCCCATATGTATTGGTGTTGGTGACCGACGGACTCTTGTACTTACACGCGCGGGTCGTCAGTGTCTGGTCGTCCGTCGGCGCTGTGCCCGAACAACCCGACGATGGCGTATCATCGATGTAATCGTTCTGATAAGCCTGCGTGGTCGTGCAATATCTGCCTTGGCAGGTCTGCTTCGGATCGACTTCGTCAGGCGCCAGATACGGCACGTAAAGGGTGTCTGGCGTCGCGCTGGTCGGCGGCGTGTCATTGACATTCTGCGGATAAGGTTGCGTCTCAAAGCATCCCGCCCATGCCCACGAGCTGTTAGCAGCCTTCAACTTGTTGAAGATATCCAGTCGATTGGTGAATCCGGCTGCCGTTGCGCCAGAAAACGTCTTCCAGTGCCACGAGGATTTGCCCTGCGTGTCGATCCAGCTTGCTGTTCCGTTCGAACTATCGGTCGAAGAGACCGACACGGTGCCGGCAAATGGTACGATCGACATCTTCACCTTGCCCGTGAAGTTGCCGGTAAACATCGTATTGATGAAGCTATTGGCGGCGGTCTTCAGCGCCGCGATTTTCGAGTTGCCGCTAACCGATTCGTTCATCGATCCGGAATTGTCGAGGACCAGCGCGATCTCGTAGCTCGCGGCGCCGCCGGCAATCGCGGTGCAGGTCGAGGCGGTCACCGCTTTCGAACTGGTGCCGAACATGCTCATGAGGCCGAGCTGCACATTATCCTGTGCCGCCACGCAAACGGAGGTGTGATCGCTTGAGATTGTCGCGGACGTGACCGTGGCGCTCTTATTGTTGTAATTCGTGGAGATGTAATTCTGCGCCTGGGCGAGAACGTTCGCGTTGGTCGTCGAAGAGGTGGCCGCTTGGGCGATTGCCAAAGCCGCGGAATCGGTCGCCTGCTGCAAACTCGTGTGCTTTGTCGCAATGCGGGAAAAGTCGACCGCCACGCCGGCACCGGCGAGGATCGGAAGCGCCGCCAGGGCAAACGTCATCGCCGCCTGTCCGCCGCGGTCGCGCGAAAAACGACAAACACTTGCCCGCAGACGGTTCTTCAATACACGAGAAAACATGGGACGCTCCAACCCCCAAGACATGGTCCGAACAATGGGGCGGAGTCTTTTAAGGGAGTGTTTATCCGATTGTGGAGAATTGCCTTGCCAGCCTTGAAGGGGCGGCGAGCGGTGCCCCTAGCCGCCCAAAACGAGCGGCAAAACTGCTTAAATTACAGTAGGTTGAAAATAGTATTAAATTCTTTCACGCTCTTGTTACCACGACACGCGTTTGCCGGGGCGTCGACCAATCGGTTCCCATAGCGGATTCATTGGCAAGCCCCGTTGCCTCGATCAATAAACCCGCGCTTTCGGCTCGATGTAGCTGACCTCGTTCGTCATTGTATAGGAATGGACCGGCCGGTAATCGATCGTCACGCGCTTGGCTTCATCATCAAGCGCCGCCAGCGTGTGCTTCATCCAGTTGACATCGTCGCGGTCGGGATAATCCTCGCGCGCATGTGCGCCGCGTGACTCCTTGCGGTTGACTGCCGATTCCATCGTGACGACGGCCTGGACGATGAGATTGTCGAACTCCATCGTCTCGATGAGATCGGAGTTCCAGATCAGCGAACGGTCCGTAATCGACACGTCACCCGCCCCGCTCCAAACATCGTGGATTAGCTTCGTTCCTTCTTCGAGCACGTCGCCAGTGCGATAGACCGCGCAATTGTTCTGCATGACCTTTTGCATGCGCAGGCGCAGTTCCGCCGTCGGCGTGCCGCCGTTCGCATGACGGAACTTGTCGAGGCGCGATAGCGCCAATTCGGCGGAATCTTCAGGCAGATTCGCCTGCTTCTCGCCGGGTGTGACGAGCTCTGCCGCCTTCTGTCCCGCCGCGCGGCCGAAGACGACAAGATCGATCAGCGAATTCGAGCCCAACCGGTTCGCGCCATGCACAGACACGCACGCCGCTTCGCCGAGCGCCATCAGTCCGGGCACGATCACATCGGGGTCTTCGCCAACCTTGGTGACGACTTCGCCGTGATAATTCGTTTGGATGCCACCCATATTGTAATGCACCGTCGGTAGAACCGGGATCGGCTCCTTCGTCACATCGACGCCGGCAAAAATGCGCGCGCTCTCGGAGATACCGGGCAGCCGTTCGTGCAATATCTCCGGGTCGAGATGATCGAGATGCAAATAGATGTGATCGCCGTTCTTGCCGACGCCACGGCCCTCGCGAATCTCCATCGTCATGGCGCGTGAAACCATGTCGCGTGGCGCAAGATCCTTCACCGACGGCGCATAGCGCTCCATGAAGCGCTCGCCTTCCTTGTTGGTGAGGTAGCCGCCCTCGCCACGCGCGCCCTCGGTGATCAAGCAGCCGGCGCCATAAATTCCGGTCGGGTGAAATTGTACGAATTCCATGTCCTGGAGCGGCAGACCGGCACGCAGCACCATCGCGTTGCCGTCGCCTGTGCAGGTATGGGCCGACGTCGCTGAAAAGTAGGCGCGACCGTAACCGCCGGTCGCTAGGATGGTCAGGTTGGCGCGGAAGCGGTGGATCGTGCCATCATCCATTTTCAGGCAGACGACGCCGCGGCAGCGGCCCTGATCGTCCATGATCAGATCGATGGCGAAGAACTCGATGAAAAATTCCGTGCGGTTGCGGACCGCCTGACCGTAGAGCGTGTGCAGGATCGCGTGACCTGTGCGGTCGGCGGCGGCGCAGGTGCGTTGCGCCGGCGGGCCCTTGCCGAAATCGGTGGTCATGCCGCCGAACGGGCGCTGGTAAATCTTGCCGGCCTCGGTCCGCGAGAACGGCACGCCCCAATGTTCGAGCTCGTAGACCGCGGCGGGAGCGTTGCGGCAGAGATATTCGATTGCGTCCTGATCGCCGAGCCAGTCGGATCCCTTGACGGTGTCGTACATGTGCCACTGCCAGGAATCCGGGCCCATATTGCCGAGCGAAGCAGCGACGCCGCCCTGTGCCGCAACGGTATGCGAGCGGGTCGGGAAGACCTTTGAGATGCAGGCGGTGCGCAGGCCCGCCTGCGAGCAGCCGACCGTCGCGCGCAGGCCGGCGCCGCCGGCGCCGACGATCACCACATCGAATGTATGGTCGGTGATCGGATAGGCCTTCCCGTTCTGCGCGGGTTTCGATGGACCGGCTTTTCCGTTCGCGCCGCCATTCGCATCGGGGTTGGTTGCCATCATCAGCTCCGCGTGAACCGAACCAGAAGCACAACGCGCCTCAGGTCAGGCTCAGTTTCAGCACTGCGAACAAGCCGGCAAATCCGACCAGAATCGAGAACAAAAGATTGCCTATGATCGACCACGTCTTGACCGGCTCGTCATGGACGTAGTCCTCTATGATCGTCTGCATGCCGAGCATCATGTGGTAGGCGCTGGTCGCGATGAACAGAATCATCACGGCCGCCGGCGCGAAGCGATCGGCGAACATCGCGCGCACCGCGTTGTAGTCCTTGCCGGCAAGCGAGGCGACAATCCAGACGAACAGGACCGCGAGCGGGACGAGCGCAACAGAGGTCACCCGCATATGCCAGGCGTGATGCGTGCCTGACTTCGCCGAGCCGAGGAAACGGACACGGCCAAGCGCCGTGCGCAGTGAGCCGGGATCGTTGGCCATGTCGCGCTCCGCTCTCTCAGCGCATCGCGTAGGCGAGGGCCCACACGAGGATTGTGAGCGCAATGCCACCGATCGCGGTGCCTTGCGCCAGGTATTCGCGCACGGGGTGATCCATGCCGTAGCCCGTATCCCAAATCGCGTGCCGGATGCCGCCGAGCAAGTGGTGGAAAAGCGCCCAGGTGAAGCCGAAAAGGACGATCTGGCCGATTATCGAGCTGAAAAGCCCGGAGGCTGTTGCGAAGCTCGCCGGCCCATTTGCCGCCGCAACAAGATAATAGACGAGAAGCAGAGTAGCGCCGTAGAGAGCCGCGCCTGTGATGCGATGCACAATCGACATCATCATTGTCAGCATTGGCCGGTAGACCTGCAAATGCGGTGACAAAGGACGCCGGCGTTCGACCTCGGACATGACCGGAAAGCCTCTTTGGAGCGGCAAAAAGATCACGAAATCAGTAGCTCAAGGCTTTCCGCGGTGCAATGCAAGGAGAGCTGGGGAACACCGGCATGAGGCGCGGCGTTTCGAGCGCTCGGTTGCTGCGCACGCGAAAAACTCGGACAATGCGCCCCGTGAGTCTGGAGAGCACCCTTATGATAGTCGCGCGGCGGCAGCGCAGCGTTCGTGCAGTCCGCCTCTTGATCGGGCTGTTCTTTATGGGTGGGCTTGCGGTCGCCGCTTTTACGCAGGCGGCCGAAGCAGCCGCCGGACACGTCACGATCGAGTCGGGCGGTCAGCGCCGCACCGCTGTTCTGGTCGAGCGCGAGAGGCTGAAGCTCGGCCGACGACCGGTCATCGTCGTCCTGCATGGGGGCAGCGGCTCCGGCGCGCGGGTCCGGCGCAATCTCGGCCTCGAGGAGGCGATCCGCTCACACAATGTCGCCCTGCTCTACCCCGACGCGATCGGCGGGCACTGGGGGGATACGAAGGAAACCGCGCAACGCGACATCGATTTCATCCGCATGCTGGTCGATCAGCTCGTTGCCAGCGGCACAGCCGATCGCCGCAAAATCTTTTTGGTCGGCTCCTCGACGGGGGGAATGCTGGCGCTGCGGATAGCCTGCGAGCGCGCGGGTGAAGCGTATGCTGGCATCGCGACAATCATTGCCAATCTACCGAGCGATATCTCCGACAGCTGTCAGCTGCCGAAGCCGATCCCGCTGATGGTCATCAATGGGACTGCCAATCCGATCGTTCCTTACGCCGGGGGCACGACTAAGGTCGGCGACAGCAAGATTGATGTCATTTCAACCGACGCGACTCTGGCGCCGTTTGCGAAGGCGGACGGCTGCGCGGAGGGCCGTACGACGACGGCGCTCCCCGACAAGGACCCTAAGGACGGAACGCGCAGCTACGTCGACAAGCTCAACGGCTGCAAAGCACCGGTCGAGCTGATTCGCGTCGAGGGTGGAGGCCATACGATCCCAGGCCGCTTTACCGCCGGCACGACGCGCGGACAGCCGGTCGGCGCGCACACCAACGATTTCGATGCCGCGCACATGATCTGGGATTTTTTCCGCAGGCTCGGCGCATAGCGCTCGACGCGGCGTGCTTATAGCATGCTGGGTAGCACGCGGTCTGGAGGCCGGTGTCCGTCCATGAAGGTCTTCACATTGATGATGACCTTCTCGCCCATGTCGATGCGGCCTTCGAGCGTCGCCGAACCCATATGCGGCAGCAAGGTTACCTTGCCGGATTTCGCGAGCTTCACAAGCTTCGGCGGCACCGCCGGTTCGTGTTCGAACACATCGAGTCCGGCGCCGGCAATCTCGTCGGCTTCCAGCATGCGTGCGAGCGCATTCTCATCGATGATCTCGCCGCGCGCCGTGTTCACGACGATTGCTTGCGGCCGCAAGTATTTCAGCCGTCGCGCCGACAAGAGGTGATAGGTCGCCGGTGTGTGCGGGCAATTGACCGACAAGATGTCCATGCGCGCGAGCATCTGGTCGAGCGATTCCCAGTAAGTCGCCTCGAGCTGCTCTTCGATGGCGAGCGCCACGCGGCGGCGATTGTGATAGTGGATCGAAAGCCCGAACGCTTTGGCCCGGCGCGCCAGCGCTTGTCCAATGCGTCCCATCCCGACGATGCCAAGTCTCTTGCCGGTGATGCGATGGCCAAGCATCCAGGTTGGCGACCAGCCGCCCCATTCGTCCGACGGAATCACCTTGGCACCTTCCGCCACGCGACGTGCGACGGCGAGGATCAGCGCCATCGTCATGTCGGCGGTATCTTCCGTCAGCACGCCCGGCGTGTTGGTGACGGTGATGCTGCGGCGAAGCGCGGAGGTGACGTCGATATTATCGACGCCGTTGCCGAAATTGGCGATAAGCTTCATCTGCTCGCCGGCCTGGCCGATAAGGCCGGCATCGATGCGGTCGGTGACCGTTGGAACGAGCACGTCGGCAGTGCGCATCGCCTCAGCGAGTTCGCCCTGACTCATTGGTGCGTCGTTGACATTGAGCCGCGTGTCGAACAATTCGCACATGCGCGTCTCGACAACGTCGGGCAGCTTGCGCGTCACAACAACGAGCGGCTTCTTTCTCCCCATCTTCCCGGCGTCCCTCGTCTATTGCTCATCGGCCGCAATCGAGCAGCTCGATTCTTTGTGCGCCGAGCCCGCTTTCAT
>JAFAVH010000114.1 GCA_019242655.1 Methylobacteriaceae bacterium | reverse complement strand
CGCGGCCACTTCTGCAGACGCCGAATCCGGTCGCGACGATGCGGCGGCTGCTTGCCGAGCGCGAGGCGATCTATGCACAAGCCGACGTGACCGTTTGCTCGCGCGACGCGTCGCATGAAAACGTGGTCGAGGACATGGTTCGTGCGCTTGAAGCGCACATGTCGATGTCTTGCACCGCGGCCATAAGTGAAAGCGATCGCCGCATCGAGATCGGTGTCGAGCTTCCGGGACGACGCTACGACATTGTGATCGGCGAAGAACTCATCTCAGAGGCCGGCGGTCTGCTCGCTAAGCTCGCGCCCGGCGTGGCTTGTGCGATCGTCACGGACACCAATGTTGCGCAGCATCATCTACCAAAGCTCCAGTCGAGTCTCGATGCCGCCGGCATGCGCAATGCCGCGATCATAATTACACCCGGTGAACCGTCGAAAAGCTTTGCCACGTACGAACGCGTCTGCGAGGAAATCCTCGCGGCGCGGATGGAGCGCGGCGATCTTGTTGTTGCGCTCGGCGGCGGCGTTGTCGGCGATCTCGCTGGATTTGCCGCGGCAACCGTTCGCCGCGGCATGCGCCTCGTGCAAATTCCGACGAGCCTGCTCGCGCAAGTCGATTCCTCGGTCGGGGGGAAGACCGGCATCAATTCGCCGCACGGCAAGAATCTCATCGGCGCGTTTCATCAGCCCGCGCTTGTCATCGCCGACACCACTACTTTGGCGACCCTGCCGGAACGCGAGTTCCGCGCCGGTTATGCCGAGATCGTGAAATATGGCCTTATCGACGATGCGGAGTTCTTCTATTGGCTGGAGACGGAATGGCGCAACATCTTCGCGGGGGGCCCGGCGCGCTTGCACGCAATTGCGAAGAGCTGCGCGTCTAAGGCCGCAATCGTACGCAGAGATGAGACCGAACAAGGCGATCGCGCGCTGCTCAATCTTGGGCATACATTCGCGCACGCTTTCGAACGTCTTACCAATTACGATAGTGCGCGGCTCGTGCATGGCGAGGCGGTTGCGCTTGGAATTGCCTGCGCGTTTCGGTTCTCGAACGCGCAGGGGCTTTGTTCAGGCCAGGATGCGGAGCGCGTCGTGCGCCACCTGGACACAGTAGGCTTCCACACGAAAATCAGGGACATTCCAAGTTGGAACGCGAATGCCGACGCGATTCTAGACGCGATGTTTCAGGATAAGAAAGTGCAGCGCGGTGCTCTCACCCTGATCCTGGCACGCGGAATCGGCGAGAGCTTCATCGCCAAAAATGTCGCGTCAAGCGACGTGCGAAGCTTCCTCGAGAATGAGCTGGGAAGCGTTACGCAAAAGCAACATCAGGGCTAGCAAATGCATGGTGTCGAGGCCGGCGAACTGCCGGTCGATTTGTGGACCGCAATTGCGATCGTCGTCTTCTGCATCGCGCTCTCTGCATTCTTTGCCGGATCGGAGACGGCGCTGACGGCCGCATCACGCGCACGGATGCATGCATTGGAGCGCACCGGCAATAGCCGCGCCCGCACGGTCAATCGTCTGCTTAACCGGCGCGATCGGCTGATCGGTGCAACCCTGCTTGGCGCAACGCTCGTCAATATCGGCTCGTCGGCTTTCACCACGAACATCCTTGTCGATATTTTCGGCGATCACGGCGTGATCTACGCGACCGGAATCATGACGGTTCTCCTGCTCGTCTTCGCGGAAGTGATGCCGAAGACCGTCGCGATCAATTATCCCGATCAGTGGTCGCTTTTTGTCTCGAAAATCATGGCATTCTTCGTCGCGATTTTCGGACCGATTCTCGTCGGCGTCGAGTATGTGGTTCGCGGCGCGCTACGCGTTTGCGGGCTGAAGCTTGGCGTGCACCGTTCAATTCTGTCGCCGCGCGAGGAATTGAAGAGCGCCGTCGATCTCCTGCACCGCGAGGGCGGCGTCGATCGTGCCGACCGCGACATGTTCGGCGGCGTTCTCGATCTTGCCGAGCTGACCGTTGCCGACGTGATGGTTCACCGCACGCGGATGCGCTCGATAAATGCCGATCTGCCGCCGCGCGACCTTGTCGCCGAGGTGCTGGCGTCGCCCTTCACGCGCCTGCCTCTTTGGCGCGAGCGGCCGGACAATATCGTCGGCGTCTTGCATGCAAAGGATTTGCTGCGGGCGCTCTTCGCCGCGCATGGCGATTTCGATTCGTTGCGCATTGACGACATCGCACTCGAAGCCTGGTTCGTGCCGGATACGACGTCGCTCGAAGATCAGCTCGAGGCGTTTCTTCGCCGCAAAACGCATTTCGCGCTCGTGGTCGACGAATATGGCGAGGTGCAGGGACTGGTTACTCTCGAAGACATATTGGAGGAAATTGTCGGCGACATTTCCGACGAGCACGACCTTGCGGTCCAGGGCGTGCGGCAGAATGGCGACGGCTCGGTCACCGTCGATGGCGCCGTGCCGATCCGCGATCTCAACCGCGTCATGGACTGGCACCTACCGGATGAGGAGGCGACCACGATTGCCGGCCTCGTCATTCACGCCGCGCGCGCCATCCCGGAAGCGGGCCAGGTCTTCACCTTTTTCGGCTTCCGCTTCGAAGTCTTGCGGAAGACACGCAATCGCATAACGGCTTTGCGAATTTCCCGCGCTGTCGCGCAAACCGCAGACGCAGAGAAGGTTTGAACTCCGCCCCACGCCGTCGTAGCGTCCGCCGGCCCGGAGCCACCGCCCCTGCTTTACGATCTCCGCCACGTCACGATCTGCTCTTACGGGGCGACGGTTACGTATTCGCGCTGCAATCTGCGGTGTCTGCCGAAAAACGGGCCGGGCCAGCGCGTGCTCGAAAGCCGCCTTGAGATCACGCCGGAGGCGGTCGAATCGGACGAGCGGCGCTGCTTTTTCGGCAACCGCGTCGTGCGCGCGCGAATTGAAACACCGCATCGTGAATTGCGGGCGGAGGCGAGGGCGCGCGTCGAGGTCGATCGCGCACGGCCGCCACAAAGCACGCCTGCGTGGGAAGCGGTGCGCGACGAGGCCTTTGATGTCGAAAGCCTCGATCCGATGTCGCCGGCGCAATTCCTTTATCCGAGCCGTTCCGTTCCGCTGTTCGAGCCGGCGATCGATTACGCGCGCGCGAGTTTCACGCGGGGCCGCCCGGTGCTTGAGGCCGCCTGCGAACTCATCAGCCGCATTCGCCGCGACTTTCGGTACGACACAAAGGCGACGGACGTGCGCACGCCGCTGTCGGTTGCGTTTGAGAAGCGGCGCGGCGTCTGTCAGGACTTCACGCATATAATGCTCGCCGGCCTACGCGGGCTTGGTCTGCCGGCTGCCTATGTCAGCGGCTACATCCGCACCATTCCGCCGGAAGGCACGCCGCGGCTTGAAGGTGCAGATGCGACTCATGCCTGGGTGTCGCTCTGGTGTGGAGAAGAGGCCGGTTACATCGATCTCGACCCAACCAACAATCTCATTGTCGCGAACGATCACATCATCCTCGCACATGGCCGCGATTATTCCGATATTTCGCCAATCCACGGCATCGTGCTCGGCGCCGGCGAGCAGGAGGTAGATGTCGGCGTTGACGTAATCCCGGTGACAGACGTGCCAGCGCCCGCGCTCTGATCAGCGATCGACGTGGCCGAGATCGCGGTCTGGCGCGACTTTGTCGCGCACAAGCTGCTTAAGCGCTTTCACATCGGGGAAGCCGCCGTCGCGCTTGCGTTCCCAGATCGTTTCGCCGTCGATCTCGATCTTAAACGCGCCCCCGGTTGCTGGCCTGAGCGCCACTTCGCTCACGTCGTCGCGGAAGGTCGACAGAAATTCCTGCGCCATCCAGGCAGCACGCAAGAGCCAGTGGCATTGCGTGCAGTAGGTGATGGCAATGCGCGGTTTGGCGTCCATCTCGTGGCCTCGTGTCGGTCGCGCTTCGGCAAGGATCGAATAATAGCCGATTGTGCATCCCGGCGGAGGGCGTCAAAGGTGCCTGATGCACTCCCTTACTTACGTTGCCATCGTCACCGGCGCCTTCGCGCTTGCGGGCTTCGTCAAGGGGGTGATCGGGCTTGGACTGCCCACTGTTTCGATCGGCCTCCTCAGCTTGGTCATGGCACCGGTCGAGGCGGTCGCTCTGCTCTTCGTGCCCTCTCTCGTCACGAATATCTGGCAATTGGCGATCGGACCCAATTTCCGGCCGCTACTCGCCCGGCAACGGTCGATGCTCATCTCCATCTGCGTCGGGATCGCCATCGGCTCGTATTTGTTCGGGACGGTCCAGTATCCTGGCGCAAAGCGCTGGCTAGGAGTTTCGCTCCTCGCCTATTCGGCCTTGGGTGTGTCCCCTTTCCAGTTTCATGTGAGGCAACGGGACGAACCCTTCCTTTCCCCGGTCATCGGTGCCGTGACCGGAATCCTGGCATCAATCACCGGCGTCTTCATGATACCGAACGTGCCCTACCTCCAGGCACTCGGTCTCGATCGCGATGATCTCATCCAGGCCCTGGGTCTCTCCTTCACGGTCTCGACAGTGACGCTCGGCATCGGCCTCGCCGCCGGCGGCTCGCTTCCAGTCGCGACGCTTGGCGTCTCGCTGTTGACGCTCGCGCCCGCACTCGCGGGCATGGCAATCGGCCAGGTCGTGCGCGGCCGCATCAGCCCGCCAGTGTTCCGGGCGTGCTTTTTCATCGGGATGGCGCTGCTCGGCGCAGAACTCGCGCTTGAAGGCTGACTACAATTCGCGCGGCAGCGTGGCGGCAGGATCGGCCAGTGCGTGCAGCCGATCGGCTGCCGCGACCGCAAACCGCAGCAGCATTGTCCGCCGCGTCGCACCGGCCAGGCGATGTACGGGGGCTTCGCGAACGATCTCGGCGCCGAATGCGTCGGCGACGATCAGCCCCGCATCCGGCGGCAGGGTCTCTGCCGGCATTTCCGGCGAAACCGCGAAAAAAAGCTGGTCGCAATGGAAGCGATAGTCCTGCCATTTGCGATCGGCGCGGAAGTCCGCGAGCGACGACTTGATCTCGACGATTGCCAGCGAGGAATCACCGCTGAGCGCGACAATGTCGGCGCGCCGGCCGCTTGGCAGCGCGAGCTCGGTGACGCTCGCCCAGCCCGCGGCGCGCAAGAGGCGCCGGGTGCCGCGAGCGATGTCCAGCGCCATTTCGGATTGCCGTCCGTCGACAGGCACGGCCAGAGCGGCGGCATGCAAGATCAAGCTCAATTCCGGCGAATCCTTTTTGCGGACAGCCCTTTTACCTGCCCTCGCCCAGCATGATAATTGCTGCGGTCCGATGCAATAGGCCGGGAAGCCATGGCAAGAACACACTCTCTGAAGTTTCTCGCGCTCGTCGGCGCGTTGGCGCTGCCCGCAGCTTCTGCGTCTGCGCAGCAGCAACAAAAGCCTGCGGCGCCGGAAAGGACCGTCAACGTTTTCAACTGGAGCGACTACATCGACCCGAAAGTGCTCGAGGATTTCACCCACGAGACCGGCATCAAGGTGATCTACGACACTTACGACTCGAATGAGATGTTGGAGACGCGGCTACTCGCCGGCAAAACCGGTTACGACGTCGTCGTGCCGTCAGCGACATTTCTCGCCCGGCAGATCAAGGCCGGGGTCTATCAGAAGCTCGACAAATCGAAACTGACCAATATCAAAAGTCTCTGGCCGGACATCATGGCGCGGCTCGCCAAATACGATCCCGGCAACGAATATGCAGTCGATTATATGTGGTTCACGACCGGCATCGCATACAACGTCCAACGGGCGAAGGAGCGTTTCGGCAACAAGCCGCTGGACACCTGGGATATCGTGTTCAGGCCGGAAAATCTGAAAAAATTCGCCGATTGCGGCGTATACGTCCTCGATTCGCCGGAAGATTTGTTCTCGATCGCGCTAAATTACATGAAGCTCAACCCGGATTCCAAGAATCCGAATGACCTCCGCCGCGCCGCCGACTTGCTCGGCGGGATGCGCCGGTACGTCAAAAAATTCCATTCCTCCGAATATATCAATGCGCTGGCGAATGGTGACATCTGCCTTGCAATCGGCTGGGCCGGCGATTCTTTTCAGGCGCGCAATCGCGCCCGCGAGGCGAATAATGGGATCGAGATCAATTATGTAATCCCACGCGAGGGAACGCTCATGTCAATGGACACCTTGGCGATGCCGAAGGACGCGCCCCATCCCGAAGAAGGGCTGAAATTCATCGATTTCCTAATGCGGCCGGAGGTTGCCGCTCGTAACACGAGCATCACCAATTTCGCCAATGGCGTCATTACTTCGCGCGACTTCGTCGATAAGGACGTGCTTGGCAACAAATCGGTCTATCCCGATCAGGCGACGATGGCGCGGCTGTTTACGGTGACCGGCTACGATCAGGCGGTGCAGAAGATCGTCACGCGCGAATGGACCCGGGTTAAGACTGGGAAATGAACGCTGCCTAGCGTCTCAGTCCGGATTCGTCCCGTTCGCGGTCTCTAACCTCACTAAATGCTTTAGCGTCGGTGACGCGCTTGCTGCGGACCATCTTGAGCGCAAGCATGTCTCCGCTTCTGACCGCGAGCGGCCGCACCTTTCGCGGCGCGTGCGGGCGCGCCGTTTCGCCGGTCTGACTGGCTTCTCCGACAGGCCTGAGCACCATTTCACACCCTCGCGCTATGCGCCGCCGTTCTGCAAGACAAATCTTTCCTCCGGCCTAATAAGCGGGAGCGGCGCGGGAAAAACTGTGCGACGAAACACATGCTGCGGCTCCGCAACGAAGAATGACGCACGACCGCCATGCGCGCGAACAAACGGGGGGCGGACCGCGCACATCACGTGTCCGCTCCCAAAATTTCCCACAAACCCTCAACAGCTTATCAACAGGCCCGTGGAGCTTCGATTTTTACTCCAGCAGCATGCGTTTCAGAAGATCGATCTCATCGAGCAACATGCCGTCGCGGCCAGCCAGCTCCTCGATTTTGCGCACGGCATGCAAGACCGTCGTGTGATCGCGCCCGCCAAAGCGGCGGCCGATCTCCGGCAGCGAGCGCAAAGTTAAAAGCTTGGCGAGATACATCGCGATCTGGCGCGGGCGTACAACGTTGGCGGTGCGACGCGACGACAGAATGTCGGCGCGGCTGACATTGTAGTGGCTCGCGACCAGCTTCTGGATGTCTTCGATCTTGACGCGCTTCGGCTCACGCGTGCGGATAAGATCGCGGATCGCGGCTTCCGCGGTCTCCACCGTCAGCGGCGTGCCGGTCAGCGTCGAATGCGCGAGCAGGCGATTGACTGCGCCCTCCAAATCGCGGCCATTCGTCTGGATCGCGCTCGCGACATAAGAGACGACAGCCTGCGGAACCGTGAATTGCGGCTGCAATTCGCGCGACGCGGCAATACGTGCCTCGATGATCTGGATGCGAAGCGCCTCGTCGAGGTTGCCGATGTCGACGCAAAGCCCACCCGCGAGCCTGGAGCGCACGCGCTCCTCCAGGCTCTCGAGATCGCCGGGCGGCCGATCGGCGGCGATGACGATCTGCCTACCGGCATCGATGAGCGCGTTCAGAGTGTGGCAGAATTCCTGCTGGATCGATTTGCCCTGCAAAAACTGCACGTCGTCGATGACCAGCACGTCAATGCCGCGCAGCTTTTCCTTGAACGCGATCGCCGTCTGCGCCTTCAGCGCGGCGACGAAGCCATACATGAATTTCTCCGCGGTCAGATAGATCACGCGCCGTGCATTGCTGCCGGCCTCGTGCGCGATGGCTTGCAGAAGATGCGTTTTGCCGAGGCCGACCGAGGCGTGAATGTAAAGCGGATTGAACAGGATCGGATCGCCCGGCTTCGTCCGCGCGGTGCGCATTGCCGCGGCGTGGGCAAGCTGGTTCGAGCTGCCGACGAGGAAACTCGCGAAGGTAAAGCGCTTGTCGAGCGGCGAGCCGGAGAGACCGTTCGCGTCGGCATGGGCCACGGCCTGATCGCGGCGCTGTTCTTCGTTGTCGTGCCCGAGACCGACGCTGCCGGACGACGTCGCTGTCGCATGCGAAAGCGGTGTGCCGGGCGTTGCTTTTCG
>JAFAVH010000092.1 GCA_019242655.1 Methylobacteriaceae bacterium | reverse complement strand
CAGCGATCCTCCCGGTTCACCTGCATGGCCATGCTGCCGACATGCCCGCCGTGATGGCAATTGCGGAGCGGCATGGCCTCGCGGTAATCGAGGACTGCGCGCAAGCGCACGGAGCGAGCCTGGACGGACGGCCACTCGGCGGCTTCGGCCATGCCGCCGCGTTTTCCTTCTATCCGAGCAAAAATCTCGGCTGCATCGGCGACGGCGGTGCCGTTCTTACCAATGATGCGGCGCTTGTGGCGCGGCTGCGCAGCCTGCGCAATTACGGCTTTGAAGGTATTGACCGAGTCAGCCATTCGCTCGGCTTCAACTCGCGGCTGGACGAAATCCAAGCGGCGATTCTGCTTGCGCTGCTGCCGCATCTGCAGAGCGGCAATGCTGAGCGCCGCACCATCGCGGCGCGGTATCGCGGTTTGTTGCATACGCCCGGCTTGACGCTCCCGCTTGATGCGCCGGGATGCATCTACCACCAGTTCGCCATCACTCATCCCGAACGGGATGACTTGATGCACGAGCTTGCCGTGCGCGGCATCGGCACGGCCGTGCATTACACGCCCGGGCTTCACCGCCATCCCGCCTTTTCGGATTGCCCCCACGACGATCTGCCGACGACGGATACATTGGCTGCAACCTTGCTCAGCCTGCCGATCCAGCCGGAGATCGCGACGGAGGCGGCGCTCTCAAAGATCGCAGCGGCAATTGAGGATTCCACGGCAAAATGGGCGGCGTGATCCTTTTTGGGGTGAGCTCGCCGATTGTCGTCGACTTTGAGGAGAGCCTGCGCCGTGCGGGCATTCCTCTGATCGCGGGCATTCGCAACAGGCCGGAGCCGAGCGATCTTTCGCCAGATGTGCGCATCCTCTCGCCGGAAGAATTGGCTGCCGGCCTCCTCGATATTCCTTTTTTGGTCCCGCTCTTCGCGCCGGGACATCGCTATCAGGCCACGCAGGAAGCAAGGCGTCACGGTTTGTGGCAGCCATTCACGCTCATCGACGCGAGCGTCGTCGCTCCACGCCGGCTGGAAGTCGGAGCGGGCACATTCATCAACACCGGTTGCACGCTCGGCGGTGCGAGTACATTCGGGTCCTTTGTTTTCATCAATCGCGGCGCCAATATCGGGCATCATGCTAAATTCGGCGATTTTGTTTCGATCGGACCGGGCGTCAGCATAGCCGGGAAGGTGACTGTCGGGACCGGCTGCGTGGTCGCAACCGGCGCCTCGATACTTCCTTCCATATCGCTCGGCGCCAATTGTGTTGTCGGCGCCGGCGCCGTGGTGACGCGCGACGTTCCGGACGGCTGCCTTGTTGTCGGCAACCCCGCACGGATCGTGCGCAGAAATATTGGCGGGTACAAAGGCCTGATCGTCGTCGCATGAGAGAGCCAATCATCCACCTCTACACGCTCTGCTGGGACGAGGCCGATATGCTCGGCTTCTTCTTCCGCCATTACGATTCATGGGTCGACCGTTACATCGTCTTCGACGACGGCTCGACAGACGGTTCACGCGACATCCTTCGCGCTCACCCGAAAGTTGAGCTACGCAATTTCGTCCGGGTAGAAGCAGGTTCTTTCGTGCTGTCGCAAAGAGCCATGCAGAACCAAGCTTGGAAGGAAAGCCGTTGGCAAGCCGATTGGGTGATCGTGACTGCCATCGACGAGCATCTCCATGTCAGAAATCGCAGCATGCGCGGCTATCTGAGTGAGCAGAGCGAGCGTGGTGTTACGCTCGTCCCAGCGCTCGGCTTCGACATGAATCATCCCGTCATGCCGGAAGATCGCGGGCATCTGACATCAATTGTGACGCGGGGAAGACCGCGCGGCCCGTTTAACAAACTTGGCGTCTTTAAACCGGAGGCACTTCGCGAAACGGGATTTAGCGCGGGACGCCATCATGCCGAGCCGATCGGCGAACTACGATTGCCTGCCCGCGATGAATTGATGCTGTGGCATTACAAGCATCTTGGCTTTGAGCGAAATGCCGCACGCGAGGCATCGCAGGCGCTTCGCCTCGGACCGATCGACATTGCAAGCGACTTTGGTCACGAGTACTGGCTGGCCGAAGATGGGCGGCGATCGTTCTGGGACGAAATGGAGCGGGACTCGATCGATCTCGCAACGAAAGATTCCGCGCCGGATGAAGCGTGTATCCGTCCGTTGTGGTGGGACGAGCCGCGCGCCATCGCGCGCGCTAGCAATGAGCGACTGCCGCCGATCGCATCCGGCCCGATTGCTGAGAATCGTCTCCCCAAAATTTCGGTTCTGATCAAGACACCCAACCACGCGCGGCACGTTCGGCAAGCCATTACGAGCATACTTGATCAGTCCTTTCAGGATTTCGAAATCATCGTCACCGACGACGGTTCTAACGACAATACGGCGCGCGTGCTGAACGAGTTCACCGATGCACGCATCCGGATAAACGTGTTGCCGCAGAATTTGAGTATCTCAGCCGCGATGGACGCGACCGTCGCTCGCGCCCGCGGCTCCTATCTGGCGATCGTCAATTCAGACGAATGGATGCTGCCCGGCCGGCTCCGTAAGCAAGCCGCCTTTCTAGACGCCAACCCAGATGTTGCGCTCGTTTTCTCCTTGCCGAGAACGATCGACGAAGAAGGCTTGCCTGTGACTGGGTTAGACGATTTTCGACTGCCTTTTGGGTTTCCGGATTTTTCCCGCCGCTCCTGGCTGCGGCAGTTCTTCTATAGCGGCAATTGTCTCTGCGCGCCGACCGCGATGATCCGCCGCGAGGCCTATGCAGCGGCTGGAGCCTACGATCGCCGGCTGACAAACCTGCAGGATTTCGACATGTGGATTCGGATGCTCATCGCCGGCCACAACATTCATGTGCTGGAGGAGCCGCTGACCGCATTCCGCATCCGCGACAACAATGCCAATGCAAGCGCGCCCGCACTGGAAACGCGCCTGCGCTCACATTTCGAAACCGGCAAAATCCTCCGGCATTTCGCCGGGATCGACGAAGCGCTTTTCGATGAGGTGTTTGGCGTGGACCTTGTGGAGCAGATGCCGAACGCGTCACCGGGGCGGCGGGTTGCCGAGCTTGCCCGCCGTTCGCCGCGCCGCGATCTCCAGCAATTCGCCGTCGATTGGCTCTACGAGAATGCTTGCGATCCGCAAGATTTCATCGACCTGCGCGAATGGACCGGCTCGATGGACCTTACGAACTTGCATCTCATCGACCAGCTCAACGAGGCACTACAACGATACGACCAGTCGACAACGGATTTGCGGCAGCTGGCAGACACACGCGAAAAGTTGATCGCCGACTTATCGGAGAAATTCTCGCGGGAAGCCGAACAGCGGCTGGCGGGAGAACAGCAAGTCGCTGACCTGTCGCGCATAAGCGCAGAGCGGGCGGCGCAGATCGCGCGGCTCGAAGACGAGTTTCAAAACACGAGATCGGCCATCGCGTCCCTGTAGAACGATCTCGAGGAAAGCCGTGTTGCCCAGCGGGTGATGGAAAACTCGTTATCGTGGCGCACGACCGACTTTTTGCGCCGAATCGAAAGCATATTCGCGAAAACCGGGCGGACATAAGCATCCAAAGATCGATCACTGCAATTTCAAGCGAGCAGCCCGGCGGAATCGATATAATTCGGATCACCGCATTCTCGCCTGAACCGTTCGCGCCAGTCCGCGCTTTCCTGATCGCGCTGGATACGAAGCGGTATCTTGTAAAAATCGATTTTAAGCGGAGGCCGTACATCCATGAGTTTTGCCACCCGGTCAGCCGCGGCCTGCGGATCGCCCAATAAGTCTTCGTAAGTGATCTCGACAGGCTGCAAGCCGGTGCGAGCGAAGAACATGTCCCAGCGAGCACTCCACTGGCAGATTTGCCCGATCGAGGATTGGATCGTCGCGGGATCATAAGAGGTGGCGGAAACCGCCTCATCAGTCGATCGGTACGCCTGAGTCTGCGTTGCCTTCACGTAAGAGATCGCGTGATCGAGGATATCGCGGCGCCTCAGCCGCACGAACCTGAGATCGGGCAGCACCTTTGTCAGCGCGAAGTGGGGCACGACGCTGTCGAACAGAGTCGGAAAAAGCTTGAGCGCATACACCCCGTTCGGGGTTGCGCCCATCGTCAATATGCGCTCGATCTGTTCGTGCGGGTCATCGGGATAGGCCGGGTCGTCGTATCTACGGCGACCCTCCGCATTGAAATATTCCTTGGGGCGGCCGAGCACGCCCGTGCTGCCGAGAACCTCGCAGAGATAATTGCTGCCGGAGCGCGGCAGCGTGCAAATGGCATAACCGCGGCTCGTGTCGGCCCCCGCCGACGCCGTTCGGCCAATCGGTCGCACCAGGTTAAGGACGCGTGTAACAACGTTCATTGCTCTGCTTTAGCAGAATGGGCATCGTGGTTCCGCACCCATAGCGCCCTTCCCAACATCCCACCTAACCCCCGGCTCCCCTTCGCAAAACGCCGGCAAATCCCGCCGCAAAACCCCTTGCGACTCGCTGCCACAATCCTCACATGAGCCTCATCGGGGACCGGGCGGACGAGAGCAAACCTCTGCCGTCCGCCCAATCGCGCCGCGTTCGCTTCGGGAGCGCGGCCAGGTCTTGCGAACAGAGGACAAAATCACATGGCAAAAATCATCGGTATCGACCTCGGCACGACGAATTCCTGCGTCGCGGTCATGGAAGGATCCACCCCCAAGGTCATCGAGAATTCGGAAGGCGCGCGCACGACTCCCTCCATCGTCGCCTTCACCCAGGACGGCGAGCGCCTCGTCGGCCAGCCGGCCAAGCGCCAGGCCGTCACCAATCCGGAGCGCACGTTCTTCGCCATCAAGCGCCTCATCGGCCGCACGTTCGACGACCCGATGACGAAGAAGGATATGGGGCTCGTCCCCTACAAGATCGTCAAGGCGGCGAACGGCGACGCCTGGGTCACCGCCGACGGCAAGCAATATTCGCCCTCGCAGATTTCCGCCTTCACCCTGCAGAAGATGAAGGAAACCGCCGAGGCGCATCTTGGCGGCCCGGTCACGCAGGCGGTCATCACGGTTCCCGCCTACTTCAACGACGCGCAGCGCCAGGCGACGAAGGACGCCGGCAAGATCGCCGGCCTCGAAGTACTCCGCATCATCAACGAGCCGACGGCCGCCGCGCTCGCCTACGGGCTCGACAAGAAAGGCTCCGGCACGATCGCGGTCTACGACCTCGGCGGCGGCACGTTCGACGTGTCGATCCTCGAGATCGGCGACGGCGTGTTCGAGGTGAAGTCGACCAACGGCGATACATTCTTGGGCGGCGAAGACTTCGACATGCGCTTGGTCGAGTATCTCGCGGCCGAGTTCAAGAAAGAGCAGGGCATCGATCTGACGAAAGACAAGCTCGCCCTCCAGCGTCTCAAAGAGGCGGCGGAGAAGGCGAAGATCGAGCTCTCCTCGGCGACGCAGACCGACATCAACCTGCCCTACATCACCGCCGACGCCTCCGGGCCGAAGCACATGACGATGAAGCTCACGCGGGCGAAATACGAGTCGCTCGTCGATGATCTCATCCAGCGCACGGTCGAGCCCTGCCGCAAGGCGTTGAAGGACGCGAATCTCACCGCGGGCGAGATCAACGAAGTGGTACTCGTCGGCGGCATGACCCGCATGCCGAAGGTGCAGGAGGTCGTGAAGCAGTTCTTCGGCAAGGAGCCGCATAAGGGCGTCAACCCCGACGAGGTCGTCGCGATCGGCGCGGCGGTGCAGGCCGGCGTGCTGCAGGGCGACGTCAAGGACGTGCTCTTACTCGACGTGACGCCGCTGTCGCTCGGCATCGAGACGCTCGGCGGCGTGTTCACAAGGCTCATCGACCGCAACACGACGATCCCGGCGAAGAAGAGCCAGGTCTTCTCGACGGCGGAGGACAACCAGACCGCTGTCACGATCCGCGTCTTCCAGGGCGAGCGCGAGATGGCCTCGGACAACAAGCTTCTCGGCCAGTTCGACCTCGTCGGCATTCCGCCGGCGCCGCGCGGCATGCCGCAGGTGGAGGTGACCTTCGACATCGACGCGAACGGCATCGTCAACGTCACGGCGAAGGACAAGGCCACCAACAAGGAGCAGCAGATCCGCATCCAGGCCTCGGGCGGTCTGTCCGAAGCCGACATCGACAAGATGGTGAAGGACGCGGAAGTGCACGCCGCCGAGGACAAGAAGCGCCGCGAGCTCGTCGATGCCAAGAATCAGGGCGAGGCGATGGTGCACTCGGCCGAGAAGTCCTTGGCCGAATACGGCGACAAGGTCTCCGAGGCCGACAAGAGCGCGATCGAGTCGGCGAAGACTGCCTTGAAGACGGCGCTCGAAGGCGACGACGTCGAGGCGATCAAGGCGAAGACGAACGACCTCGTACAGGCATCGATGAAGCTCGGCGAAGCCATGTACAAAGCGCAGCAGGGTGCGGGCGGGCCGGACGGCGGCGCGCCCGGCGCCGGCGGCGAGCATGGCGGCTCGCAAGGAGCCGACCATTCGGCGAAGAACGACGACGTGATCGATGCCGACTTCAAGGAAGTCGGCGGCGACCACAAGAAGTCGGCGTAAATCGCATCAGCCTGAAAAGTGCATTTGCGCCGCCGATGTTTCGAGCGGCGCATCTTTAGCGGTTTTCGGATGAGCTGATGCGAAGATAAGTTTTAGTACGAGTAGTGAGTCAAAGGCTCGGCGGTGACGCCGGGCCTTTTTGTTGAATCGCACGAGCGCCGCTCGTTAGCCCTCCCTCCCATCAGGGAGGGTGCCGAGCATCATAGATGCGAGGCGGGTGGGGTTCGACAGATGCTTGAGCTTGTGCACGATTTTACCGCGCTGTACGCATTCGGCCGGAACCCATCATAGGTTAATTCGTTGCCGCCACGTCGGACGCGTTGCGCCAGGTAAGAGCGCCGGCTTCGCTTAGTCTGTCGGATCGCCTCCGCGTCAGTGAGGCGCCGGACCGTCCACACGCGCTGCAAACCCGCGTCACGCGCCGGCTTCAACCGGCGCGCTCATCTCATGCGCGCGCGTGAATCGGGTTCTTAAACAGCGGCTCGCCCGTGAAAGGCCGGCCGCGCATCACCAACACGGGGAAGATGGACATGCCTGACACCGCCACCACACAAAACGAAACCGTGCGCGACGCAATGGAGTTCGGCGTCAACAACACGGTCAAAAACTTCCAGAAAGCGACAGATCAATTCGCGCAAGCGGTCAACTTCGTTGGCCCGCAGGCCGAAGAGCTGGCGCGGCGCTCACGCGAGAATATTGAGGCCGTCGCCGAGGCGAGCACGATCCTCGTCAAAGGCGCGCAGGAAATCTCGCGCGAATGGTTCGCGCTCATGCAGGAGCGCATGGCGAAGAACCTCGATGCGATGAGCCGGCTCTCCGGCTGCCGCTCGCTGCACGACTTCGTCGCGGTGCAGAGCGACATCGCGCGCGATCGACTCGGACTGAATGTCGAGAGCGGCCGCCGCATTGCCGAAATGTCGGCGCGGGTGGCGAATGAGGCGGCGAAAGTCATTCAATCGCAGGCCGGCCGCAACGCGGACGCGGTCGAGCGCAACATGCGCCGCGTGGCGTAGTGCGCGCCACAGCGTACGTCATGGCTCAACGAAGAGGCCCGGCGGCAACGCCGGGCCTTTTTGTTTTATGTTTCGGTGCGTACCTTCTCCGATCAAAGTCGCCTGTTGGCGACTTTGACAATCAGAGCGCTAATGTCGGCAACAGCCGACATTAGATCGGGAGAAGGTGTCATTGCGAAGCAATGACGGATGAGGATCCAATGGCTCCCCCTCACCCGTCGCGACTTCGTCGCGCCACCCTCTCCCGCAAGGGGCGAGGGTTTCGCCAACGATCAGCCACTCACGGTGCGCCGGAAAAATCTTCCCGCGGCGCCGAGAGATGCGCAAAGAGACAGGGCACAAGCCCATCGGGGATCGGAATGTTGGCCGCGTGCGTGTGCTGCGCCCTTAAAAGATTCGGCAAAACGTGCGTGTGCGGCCCGTCCGGGCTGCGTCCATTGCTCGGCGGAATCCCTTGATACACTTCGATGCGTCCGGCATGCGAGACAAAAACGCGATGCGGGCTCAAAGTCGGCATTTCCTGCATCAATGTCTGCGCGGGATCGAAAATCGAGGTGCCCGTAGCGGCGCGCAAGCGCGCGATCACGTGCGGGTCGCGGCTTCGCACGCACACGTCGACCTGCAATTGCGCGAGCCCCATATCGAAGAGGATCGCGTCGTGATCCTCTTCGCGCACGGCACTCCTGTCCGCGCCGAGCTCGGTCACGACGGAGCGCCGCGCCATCGCGCAGCGCTCATACGGCAAGCAGAACGCAACGGCGGAATGGCTGCGATGCGCGTGCCGGCTCGGCGTCGTGTACGACACGGATTCCATCGCATCATTGCATTCGATCGCGATAGCGCCGCGTGCCGTGACCAGCGACAGTGTGCGCGCTGCGGCCGGCGCGCACGCTTCGCCCTCACCACGCAAAAACTCCGCAATTGCGCCGAACGAGCCGAGACTCCAGGACACTGCCGGATCGGCAAGATAACTGGAAACGGTCTCGCTCAAACGCTGCTTCATTCAGCTCTCAATACGTGACCCGCAAGCCGCCATAGGCGCCGCGGCCGGGTTGCAGGAAGCCGGTCGGGTCCTGGTAGCGCAGATCGAACAGGTTATCGACGCGGGCGAATACCTGCACGTTCGGATTGATATCATAGCTGCCGGCTGAATTCACTGTCACGTGGCCGTGATTGACGAGGCGGGGAATCGAGAAATCGCGGTTGGCGTCGATGAAGCGCCCGATCGCGATCACCGTCGTCGTCAACGTCAGACCAGGAAATTGCAGAGGCGTGAAGACCGCCTGCATAGACGCCTTGTTTCGGGGACGGCGAATCAGCTCCTGATGCGCGTCCTCATCGCTCGCGATGGTGAGCGTGTAATCGGCACGCAGCTTGAACTCCGGCACGATCTGCCATGAGGCAAACGACTCGGCTCCATAGGTTTTGGCGTGCCCGACGTTTACCAACGTCGTCCCGTCCGGGCTCGTATTGATGAGGTTGCGGATGTTGTTCTGGTAATAGGTCGCGCCGAACCGGAAGAAATTCCCCGGCAGCGGCTGCTCGAAGCCGAGATCATAGCCGCGGCTTTCCTCGGGACGCAGGCGCGGATTGGCAAAGAAGCCGAAGGACGGGAAGTCGACATAGAGCTGGTTCAAGGTCGGCGCTTTGAAGCCCGTGCCGTAGCTGGCTTTGATGATCGTGTCCGTGAACGGCAGACGCACGGAAGGCGCGACGCGGAACGTGTCATGTCCGCCAAAGGCCTGATTATCGTCATGCCGGACATTGGCGGCGAGAAAAGCCCGGTCGTAGAGGTTGCCGACGAACTGAAGGTAGCCCGCCGAGTTCCCGTTCTGCTTGCCGGTATTGGGCTCGATCAACAGACGATCCGTCTGTGTTTCCAGGCCACCGATCAGTTGCTGACCCCAGAGATTGAGCGTCGCCTGATAATCGAGCTTGTCGCGCGTCCCGACATTGATGTTCGCCAGCGTCGGTCCGAAAATCGTATCGGGATCTTTCGTATTCGTGTGGACCTCGGTGCGGCTCGCGCCGACCCGCTGCACGAACAAGTCGCCAAAGGGTTTCCATATCGCTTCGCTGCGCGCAAAGAGCTGCTGGTTATATTGCAGGCTCTGCTGTGCATTCGGGATGCTCGGAGAGACCGTGAAATCCTGTCCCGTGAAAAACAGGTGCGAGTCGAGATAGCGCGCGACCGCATTGATGCGCACGGTGTCGATCGGCTCGAAGCCGATCTTCGCCGACAGCGAGGTGTTGTCGTATTTGTTGCCGTTGGCCTTTTCGCCGGGCGCGAGCAATTCCGGCGGCGTCACCGGAATGTTCGTCGCCTTGTAGTGCGAGACATTGAACGAATAATCGTAAGTCGGCGTGCCGCCGGAGAGGCTCGCCGCTTGATTGAACGTGCCGAAGGAGCCGCCTTCGACGCGGGCGGTGACTTTCGGCGGGCCGCTGCCCTGCTTGGTGAAGACCGAGATTACGCCGCCGATCGCGTCGGAGCCGTAGAGGCCGCTTTGCGGGCCGCGCAAGACCTCGATGCGATCGATGTCGTAGGTGAGCAATTGCCCGAAATCGAATGCGCCGTTCGGATTGCTCGGATCGCCGGCGTCGATGCCGTCGATGAACACCTTCACGTGATTTGAATTCGTGCCGCGGATGAATACCGACGTCTGTCCGCCGGGGCCGCCGCTCTGCACGACGTTCAATCCCGGCACGGCGGTCAATGCATCGGGCAATGTGCGGCGCTGCTCGGCCTCGATCTCGCGCGATGTGATCACGGTGACGGAGCTCCCGACGGTTTGCACCAGTTCAGGCTTTGTCGTCGCGCTCACTGTGATGTCGGACGGGCTTGGCGCCCGACCGGGCGTCGCGACGACGGGCTCGGCAACGGGCGCCGGTCCGGGCGCCGGCGCGACAGGACGCGCTGCAACGCGCTTCTTGCGCCGTGTCGGGCGCGGCGCGACAGGCGCGGGGCGCTCGATTTCGACCGGCGCGCGCACGACGCGGGGCGGAGCCTGCGTCACGCTAAGCGGCGGCAGCTCGGTCGCCGGGCTTATGCCTTGCTGTGCGAAGGTTGCAGAGGCGGATGGGACAAGACAGGATGCTGTAAGAAAGAGACGCGCGGGGATGTTTCCGCCTTTGGCGGATTTGGCAAGGCAGGACATGGCGGGCTCGCAGTGCGTGTGGGCCGTCACTGCGATTGGGCAATGCGCCTCAAGTCTGCGAGCAGGCTCGACCGCTTTCGTCCACCCCGGTGCACCCCGCCCGACGCTTTCGCACGTGACCACGGCTGGCGGCAGGTCTCCTGGCTCGCGGGTCAGCGCTCCCGGCCGGCCTTCCCAGAAGCATGCGCTCCTAGTGGCATGAATGGCCGTAAGCTCGCCGCTTACAGTTGCGGGGGCAGCCGCAGAGTTGGACTTAACGTCCTCACTGCGTTCCCATTTGATCCCCGAAGGGAACCACCGTTTCGAACATTAAGACGCGTTGCCGCGCGGTCAATCCGGTGAAAAGCGAATCGCGGTCGCGATGACAAAAGCGCAACAGTGCGGGCGCGTGGATACCGCGGTCTTGGTGGAGGCATTGCCGTCGGCGCCGCCGGCGCTTATATCAGGGTTGTTGATCCGGGCCCCTCTGGCGTCGTTCGAGAAATCGGCGGCGCGATGTCGGATCAGTCTGCGCAAAACCCATCCGGGTTTGCCTTTCTGCTCCGGGTCCGGCGAACACCTCCGACACCGATAGCAGAACGGTACGGTTGCGCAGATCGCCGCCAACCGGAGACCGACGTGTCGAACACGATCAGCACAAGCACGATCACGCAATATGAGCGCAAGCTCATCGAGGCGATTGCCGCAGCCTACGCGCTCGTCGCGCATAGCGACGGCGAGGTCGCCGCGATCGAGCGCCAGCAGCTGTTCACGATCTTGCGAAATCATCCGCTCTTGAGCCGGCTTCCGCGGCCCGACATCGCCGATGCGACGGCCGTGCATGAGGCAAATTTCCGCCTCGATCCCGAAGTCGCGCAGGAGATCGCGCGCGAGAAGCTGATCGCAATTGCCGACGAGACGGCGGCAAGCGATCTCGTCCTCGCGGTCTGCCGCGAGCTCATCGCCGCCGACGGCGTGCTGCACCCCTCCGAGCGCCGCCAATTCGGCGAGATCAAAAGACTGCTCGAGGGTGCACACGATCGCGCCGCCTGATCCAGCCCCGCGATGAATTCATTTGACGACGCGCAGCGCCCGGCACCCGAGGATTGGGACGCGCGGCTCGAACGCGGGCTCGTTCATGCGCCCGAGCGGTTGCGCGCGGCCGTGCATTGGCTGCGCGCACCGTCGCGATTCTGGTTCCGGCTCATCGCGGGCATTCTCTTCATCATCGGCGGTTTTCTCGCCATCTTGCCAATCTTCGGATTGTGGATGCTGCCGCTCGGGCTTGCGCTGATTGCCGACGACGTGCCGTGAATGAAGGTGCGGCTCGAAGAGGCGGCACGCTGGATCGAAAGAGTATGGTCGCGCATCCGCCGCGCGCGATAAAATGAGATTGGAGACAAGCCTGTGTTTGCCTGGCTGATCGATCCGCAAATTTGGGCGGCCTTATTGACATTGAGCGCGCTCGAAATCGTGCTCGGCATCGACAACCTCATCTTTCTCTCGGTGATCGTCGGGCGCTTGCCGGAGGCGCAGCAAGCATCCGCGCGCAGATTGGGGCTTTTGCTCGCACTCGGCTTTCGCATCATCTTTTTGCTCAGCATCGTCTGGATCATGGGGCTCACCGCGCCGCTCTTCACCATCGCGGATCACGCCGTGTCGTGGCGCGATCTCATCCTCATCGGCGGCGGTCTCTTCCTGCTTTACAAGGGCACGCAGGAAATCCACGCGCGCATCGAAGGCGAGGACGAGCACGACAGCGACGCGCCGCCGCGCCCTCCGAGTTTCGCCGCAACGATCGTGCAGGTCGGGCTCCTCGACATTGTGTTCTCGATCGACAGCGTCATCACCGCCGTCGGCATGGCCAATCACCTGCCTGTCATGATCGCCGCCGTGGTGATCGCCATGCTGGTGATGCTCGTTGCCGCAAAGCCGGTCGGCGATTTCGTCAACAATCATCCGACGGTGAAGATGCTGGCGCTGAGCTTCCTCCTGCTCATCGGCATGGTGCTCATCGCCGACGGTTTCGGCGCGCATGTGCCGAAGGGCTACATCTACGCCGCGATCGGCTTCTCGGCTTTGGTCGAGGCGTTGAACCAGCTGACGCGGCGGCGGCAATCGCGCCGCCGCGCGGCGCGGAAGGGTGCGCGCGTGCCGGGGGCGTGACGCAGCGGCTCGCTCATCGAGCGCGCGCGCGTCATCCTTGTTCGCGCATCGCTGCGCGGGAAGAGGAAACCAAGAGGACACGGGACGCCGGGTCACCGATCCTAATTTTTCAAAGCCGGTTTCCCGGCGTCCACGTGTACGGCGACTTGCTCGAGTCAACGCGGTCCCAAGCTCTTTCATGGACTTATCCGGATGGCGTTGCCGCCACCGGCCTCATCCACTCCAGGCGCGCGTGACGCGCGACGGGTCATAGTGCCCGACGGGCGAGACCTTGAAGTAAGCGCGCCGCTGGAGACGACGCGACAAACCCCTTGCGCGAACACCCCGAGACTGAGGCAGGTCACCTCAGGCGCGGGCGCCGGTCCCCGCCCGCGCAGTCGAAACCGCTTCCGGAAAGCGCCCTCTTGGAGGGACGGGGACGGCGGTGATCTAGGATTATATTCAGAAAGAGTCAAGCCGCGCGAACATTAAATCTGCTGGGTGTCGTTCCCGCAGGCGCCGCTCCCGCCTAACGCTGCCGGAATCAATTCCGGCAGCGCCCTCCAGGCGGCGGGGATGAGGGCAGTGTGGGGGGTGGAGAGGGCGGGGATAAGTTCGGGAAGATTAAATTTTGGGGCGTGAGGTGCGGAGTAACCTCAGGATCGAGCATTGAGCCAATCGCAACCTGCGTCTATGTCTACTGGGCGGGTGGCAAGCAGGATTTTGACGTGAGCGATCAGGTTCAGTCTGACGACGTAGAAGGCATCGAGATCGGTGCGGGTGGTGGCTGGGGAGACTATCCGCTCGATGCCGTTTTCGTTCGAACAGAGCCTCGCTCGGTAGCAGAGGTTGTCGGACGAATTGACAAGAAACGCTATGTACTAGACCCCGACTTCCAAAGAGATTTCGTATGGTCCAACATCAAACAGTCAAAGCTGATTGAAAGCTGCGTCATGCGCATCCCGCTGCCCGTTTTTTACGTTGCCGAAGCACCGGACGGGCGGATAATTGTAGTAGATGGTCTTCAGCGGCTAACGACTTTCGCCCGATACTTGGGAAACCAGTTTAGACTGACAGGACTTTCGAGCTCCGATGACCCAACCGGCTCTCATGCTCTCGAAGGGAAGCTCTTTAAGGAGTTGCCTCTTAACCTCCAAGAGCGCATCCAGGATACGCCGCTCACATTGTACATTCTCGATGCCAAAGCGCCAGAGCGAGCTCGACTTGATATATTCGAACGAGTGAACAGCGGTGAGCCGTTAACGCGTCAGCAAATGCGCAATGCTCTCTACAATGGTTCCGCTACTAATTGGCTAAAGCAAGCAGCGGAAGGCAGCGCCTTCCGTTCGGCGACAGGGAATTCTCTAAATTCTAAAACTATGCGCGACAGAGAGGCTATAAATCGATTCTGTGCTTTCAAACTTCTCGGGTGGCGAGCATACAAGACTGGGGATATGGATGGGTTTCTAGCAGAGGGGCTTGGCAGGCTCGCAGCACTTACCGATTCCGATCGCGCCGCGCTTAGACTCGGATTTGATCGAGCAATGGCGTCACGTCTTGCCGGTTGGGATTAATGTATGCGTCTTTATATGAATGACGCATCTCTTCAGGGTCAGTTTTCTGAACCAGGTACATTCGAGAGTGTTCTTCGTGCGCTTATCGACGAGCGATCGCGTGTTCCTGCTCTTCGGCAAGCGTTGCGCACAACTCGGACGTTCTCACAAGGGATGGCAACATTCGACAAGAATGTGCGGCAGGTTCTTCAGATCTCTCGCAACCGCGATTTAAGG
>JAFAVH010000309.1 GCA_019242655.1 Methylobacteriaceae bacterium | reverse complement strand
GGCTGAGGTGCACGGCAATTTCTATGGTACGCCGCGTACGCCGGTCGAGGCGGTGCTGGCGCAGGGACGCGACGTTCTCTTCGACATCGACTACCAGGGCACTCAGCAGGTCCGTGACGCCGCGACGGCGGATGTTGTCACGATCTTTATCCTGCCGCCCTCGATGCGCGAATTGCGCGCGCGGCTCGAACGGCGCGCCGAGGATTCCGGCGACACGATCGCGAGGCGGCTCGAAAATGCACGCAACGAGATCACCCGCTGGGAACAATACGATTACGTGTTGATCAACGATGATATCCAGAAGACATTCGATGATCTGACGGCGATCGTGACTGCCGAGCGGCTGCGCCGGCCGCGCGTGCAGCCGGCGATCAAAAACTTCGTGAAGCGCTTACTCGCGGAGTGATCAGGGGCCGACGTAGCGGATCTTCTTGCCGCCGACGTCGATCATCGTTGCTGCCGAAGCGACGCTGACGGACCGTCCCATGCTCAACGCGGCAACCTGCGTCACCGGCACGTCAATCCGCTCAAACGCGAGCTGAACGTCGCGCAACTGCTTCTTGTTGCCGGAAACGAAACTCGAGGCTTGCGCGAGCGCGACGAAATCCGCGGGATGATAGGGGAAATGGCCGGCGCCCCTGAACACGCGCAGGCCTTGGGCCGTCATGACCGAGTCGCCGCGCCGCAACGTGCGATCGTTGTAGATCGTCACCGGTCCCTTTTGCGGGAGATCGGCATGCGCGATCGTCTTTGGCCTCGAAATCCTTATATGCGCGATATGCTTTTTCGACCGCGATGGCGCGGCATACATCGATTCTGCGGGCGAGTATGTCGGCGCCGGTGAGGGAGCGCCGCCACCGCGGCCGCCGCCCAAAAGAAACTGCCAGATACCAGCATCATCGGCCCACGCATTGTGAACGAGGCAAAGCCCTGACAACGCGACTACAGCAACAAGAGCACGCCGCATCGAACCGTTCCTGTGGCAAGACTCTGGTCAGCGGACCGACTTACCAGGGCCGCAGCATACGCGATGTGAATGAAAGCGCCAATGTCGCCGCGCTTTCCGACGGCGCTGCAACGCTGGCTTCGCTGCACGGTTCCAAATGCTCCGCTTTGGCTTGCCGATGCGGCTGAGTGTTCTTTCACGAAGGCACAGCGTCATGGGCGCGCGCGAGCGCGACAAATCCATCGATGTCGATCTCTTCGGCGCGAAGCGTTGGAGCGAGCCGTGCATGCTGCAACAACTCCATCGCATTCGCATTCGGCAGCGATTTCAACGATTGCCGCAGCATCTTGCGGCGCTGCCCAAATGCGGCCTGCGTGACGGCCGCGAGCGCGCGGATATTGCAGGGCAGGGGATCGCGCCGCGGGACGAGCTCAATTACGGACGAACTCACTTTCGGCGGCGGGGTGAACGCGCGCGCGGGCACATCGAACAGGATACGCGTTTGCATGCGCCAATTGCAGAGGACGGCGAGACGTCCGTAATTGGCGCGGTCTGCCGGCGTCGCGACAATGCGTTCGGCGACTTCGCGCTGGAACATCAGCGTCAGCCGGTCGAACCAGGGCGGCCAGGGCTCCGTCTCGATCCAGCGCACCAGCAGCGCCGTGCCGATATTATAGGGAAGGTTGGCGCAGACGCGCACAGCACCATGAGCGGCATGCTCGCCGATGAGCGCTGCGAAATCGATCGTCAACGCGTCGGCGGCGACGGTTGCGAGACGTTCGGGATAAACGGCGGCGATCTCGCCGAGTGCGGCGAAGCAGCGCTCGTCGCGCTCGATCGCGATGATTTTGCGCGCACCTTCGGCCAGCAATGCGCGCGTGAGACCGCCTGGCCCGGGCCCGACTTCTACAATCGTCGCCTCTTCGAGCGGACCCGCACTGCGCGCGATGCGGCTCGTCAGATTAAGATCGAACAGGAAGTGCTGGCCGAGCGATTTTTTCGGCAGCAAATCGTATTTGCGGACCACGTCCCGGAGCGGCGGCAACGAATCGCGCGCTGCCTTATCTGTCATCGAGCCGGGGTCGCGCCGGCAAGACGCGCCGCCAGATGCAATGCGGCGATCAAGCTTGCGGGATTTGCTTTTCCCTGTCCGGCAATGTCAAACGCCGTGCCGTGATCGGGCGACGTGCGCACGAAGGGCAGACCCAGCGTGACGTTGACGGCGCTATCGAAGGCGATCGTCTTGATCGGGACAAGTGCCTGATCGTGATACATCGCGATTACCGCGTCATAGCGTTCGCGCGCGGCGGCGTGAAACATTGTGTCGGCAGGAAAGGGCCCGGACACGTCCACGCCTTCGCGACGCAATCGCTTGAGCGCCGGTGCAATTATGTCGATTTCCTCGCGTCCGATGCTGCCGCTTTCGCCGGCATGCGGGTTTAACCCGCAAAAGGCGAGGCGAGGCGACGGAATCCCGAAAAGCTGGACCATATCCTTCGCGACAATCAATCCCGTTTCGATCAGCAGCTCGCGCGTCAATTTGGCCGGAACATTTGCAAGCGGAATATGGATTGTCGCCGGCACGACTGCGAGTTCCGGCGACCAGAGCATCATGACCGCACGCGCCTCGCGCATGAAATGACGCAATGCGAGCGCACCCAAAAATTCGGTGTGGCCGGGGTGACGAAAGCCGGCGGCATAGAGGACGTCCTTTGCTATCGGATTTGTGACGACGGCCGAAGCTGATCCCGCGGCAATCATCTCGACGGCACGCTCGATCGCCTCGATCGTCGCGGCTGCATCCGCCGACGAAGGCTGCCCCGGCGTGCCAATCACCGGCGTTTTCAAAGGCACGATCGGCAGCGCCTCCGCGAAGACTCGTTCAGCATCTTCCGCGCTCGTTTGCACGACAGGCACGGCGAAACCGATTGCGCGCGCCGTTCGTTCGAAATGCGCGGGATCGCCGAGAACGAAGAAGGGCGCATCTGCTTTGTCGCGAAGGTCGAGCCAGGCCTTGAGCGCGATTTCAGGTCCAATTCCGGCGGGATCGCCCTGCGTCAGTGCCAAAGGCGGCGCTTTTCGCCCGCGCGTCACTGCGATTTGATGCCGTCTGAGACGGGAACATTGGCGAGCGCCGACGACACTCTTGCGTCGCCCAAGGTGCGCAACTGCAGGCCGAATGTGATCGTCTGATTGCGACCGATCGAACCGCCCTCGTATATCGAGGTGTAGTTTACGGTAAACAGCGTGCAGTCGTCCTGATAGCCGCCGCCGACACCGAGGCCGGCAACCGAAAACAACGGTGCCGTGCCGAGAACGCCGTTATAGAAATGTCTCGACAGATCGAAGATCACGTTGCCGTTCACAAAGTAGTTCTTCGTGATGTTGTATTTGCCGGCAGCCGAGATGCCTTGCCGCCGCACTTCATAGCCGATCAGAGGCTGGGATTCATAACTCGCATATTGCAATGACGCGGTGAGATCGTTGCTGAGATTGGCCGAGGCGACGAGGTCGATACGCCGCGGCTTGAAATTTGTGGGATCGAAGCGGCCCTTCGCGGTAAAAGAAAAGATCGAGGATGGCGAGAAAGAGATGCGGCCGATGTAATCGGAGACGCGCGTATCGAGACCGGAGCTGAGACCGATATTGGCCGCGTCGGCGGTTGCGTACGCGTTCTGGCCGGCGAGCTGATAGGATTGTCCGGCCATCATGTTAAGGTAGCCGCCATTTCTGAAATTCAGCGTGTATTGCGCGCCGTAATTGAGCCGGGTGCCTGTCTCGAAACGGTCGTAGCCGGAGAACCGGTTCCAGTCGAAGAGATTTGTGTCGTCGAAGACAAGGCTTTGCGAGTCGATGTTGATGAGCGAGTTCTGGCTGCCGATCGGACCGTTGGGCCGCACGACGATCTGCGCGATCGGTTCCAGGACCATCGTGCCAATGGCTGTGTTGGCAAAGAAGGGATAACGCCATTCGAGGCCGCCGCCGGGGAAGACCTGCGCGCGCGCGGTGTTGTCGGCGCCGATGAAATTCGATTGCGCCGCATTCGGAAGCGGCTGCAGGAATTGATTGTAGATGGAATAGACGCGGTTTGTATCGTAGTTCACGTAACTGCCGGTGGCGCGAACGAAGGTGAAAGGCGTCCAAACTTCGCCGAGCGGATCGATATATTTGCGCTTCCAGGACGCTTCTACCGTTCCGCGTGCATAGTCGCCGCCGATGCCGCGCAGCAAACAATCCGAGCGGTTATAGACGCTGCAAACGTCATAAAGTGAGTAAAGGCTGTCGAGCTGGCGGCCGCCGGCAAAGGCGTAATTGGCGGCGCGTGCGTACTGGTTCATCGCATTGACGTCCAGCTGGAACTCGCCGCCAATGCCGAAGCTGCGCTCAGGGGCAACGTCGAAACGTCTGTTATATTCAAGCATCGGCGCGACGATCGGCTGCTGCGCCTGATAGTCGTTGGCCGTCAGCCCCTGGAAGTAAAATCCGCGCAGGTCGAAATAGGCGTGATCACTTTTGCCGGTGAGATAAGCGGTCGATGATTGCTCGCGAAAAAAGTACGAATTCGTCAGAAACGTATTCGGCATCCGGTAATCGCTGTAGAAGAATTTATCGGACAGAATTGCGCCGTCCCAGCCGAAACGCCATTTGTCGGTCAAATTGAGCTGACCCGAGCTTTCGATGGCGCCGCGAACGATATGATTTGCGGCGCCGTAAGGCGGCGTCAGAAAAGCCTCGCGGTCGAGCTGGGTGATGCCCGTCGCGCGTACGAAATACATGCCGTTCTCGAGGCGGTGACGCCATTCGACCTCGCCGAGAAAACCTTGTCGCGTCAGAACCGTCGGCGTGAAGGTCAGGTCGTAATTGGGAGCGAGGTCCCAAAAGATCGGAACGCCGGCGCCGAAGCCGAGCTGCGGTTTATAGAGAAAGCGCGGTGCAAGGAGGCCGGATTTCCGCTTGACCGTCGGGTCGGGTGCCGAGAAGAACGGTACGTAGGCAATCGGGATCCCGAGGAATGCGAGCGTCGCATCCTCGTAATAGATCATCTGCTCGTCGTTTTTGTGGATGATGCGCTTGGCGCGCACCTGCCAGAGCGGCGGGCGATCCGGGTTGTCGCGGCACGGCTCGCAGGCCGTATACGTACCGTTCTCGAATGTCGTCGTCTCGCCCTCGCTGCGCTCGGCGCGCGGCGAGCTGAAATACGTTCGATTCGATCCAGTGACGCGCAGGCTGTCGATGAAGCCGGTCTTGAAATCTTCGGTGAGGTCGAAACGGTCGGCATAGGCGATGGACCCGTCGGCTTCCGTCAGCCGCGCGTTCCCCTCGGCATAGACGCGGCCCGTGGAGCGATTCCAGATGACGCGATCGGCTTCGAGCAGGCGGCCTTTATAGTTGATCTGCACATCGCCGCGCGCTTCCACGCTGTTGTTCTTTTCGTTGTAGACCAGCTCTTGCGCTTCCACGAGCATGCGGGCTTGCTCGCCGGGGACGGCCGCTGTGCGGCTCTTGAGGCGATTGGAAACCGTTTGCGCGGCGACGGACAAATCGAAGGTTAACGGAACGAGAACGCCGACAAGAAGCGCAGCCAACACGCGCATGATGCGGTAGAGCGACGGCGCAGCGCCGTTCCACATCGATGCGGCTCGCGAGGGATCAGCGGGATCGGCGTGCCGCCGCATCAGCCGTCCTCCAGGTGCAGCAGGGCGAGTGCGCCGAGCAGGCTGCCGACAAGCGCGGGCGACCATGCAGCGACAACAGGGCTGATAAGGCCCGTGCCGCCGAGATTGGCCACAAACTTGGTCGCCACATAGAGGACGAAGCCCGCACCCACGCCACTCGAAATCATACGGGTGATGCCACCAAACCTGAAAAATCTTAAGGAAAAGGCGGCGGCAATGAGAACCATGGCAACTAGGAACAGCGGTCGCGCCAGAAGCGATTGGAACTGGAGGCTATAGCTCGTCGCGTCGAGTCCGGCGTTCTCGGTCTCATCGCGGACCTTAGGAAGCTGCCAGAACGGGATAGATTCGGCTGAACTGAAGCTGCGCATGACCTCGTCTTGAGTGAGGTCGGTCGCGAGCATGTAGGTCTCAAACGGCTGGGGTTCCTCAAGCGCGGTGATGACCCGCCCGTCTTCGAGTTTCCATGCGCCATGCAGCAGGGTCGCGCGCTGCGCTTCGACGCGTTCGACAAAGTGACCCTGCGGATCATAGACGTAGGCGGTCACCCCGCTGAGTTTGGCGCCGGCGTCGCTCGCCTGGGCTGCTTTGATAAGCGCCTGCCCATCGACGCTGCGCTGACGAAACCAGACGCTTTTGTCCGGGTTGGAGCCGGTCCCAAAAAGCCGCGCCTCGATGTGCTCGGCGCGCATCTTCATCTCGGCCGAGACGGGATTGAAGACCGCCACGGAAATCACGCCCGCTAAAAACGTGATGAGCAGCGGCGGAAACATGAATTGCCACACGGAAATTCCGGAGGCGCGCGCGACAACGAGTTCGAGCCTGCGCGTCAGATTGACGAAAGCCGTCATGGCGCCGAACAGGACGGCGAACGGAAGGATTTGCTCCGCGACAGCAGGGATGCGCAGCAGCGAGAGGCCCGCGATGGTCCCGGCGCTCGCCTCGGGAACGTTGATCGCGCGCCGCAACATTTCGATGAAATCGACGAGATAGACGAGGCTGACGATCGTCAGAAACACCGCAAGGACGGTCTTCACGAACCGCGCCGACAGATAGCGTCCGAGAGTGAGGCCGACGATCATCGCCGCCTCGCCCAGACATTGAGATAGCCGAGCACATTTGCGGCCGGGCGCACACATACGCCCGCCGGCGCGAAGGGAAGGCTTTTACCCTCGACGCATCTCATTGCCGATCAGTGCCCGCTCAGGTGATGCCGCAGCTGGACTGCCAGCATGGCATCGCGAAAACGTGCCTCCGCGTCCCCTTTCCTGCCTGCCGGCCCTAAGTCCTGCGCCCCTGACTCGGGTCGACATACTGCGCCACGTTTTGGCTAGACCTTGGACCGGGGGTGCGCAACAGCCCGTGGGGGCACCGCTGCGTTCCCGGCGAAGGCGTGGCTAATCCGCCACTTAACGCAAAGCTGAGGGCCTTTTCAGGGCAGCGGAAAAGTAGCCGAATTTGACCCCAAAACAGGCCCGCGATACTGCAGCACCTCCTTCGCGCCGGCGGCGCGGTCAGCCCAAATGTCGAGATTTTTTGGATGCCCTCTGCGGTCACGATCGAGTTTGTCCGGTTCGATGCGGTGGCAAAGCCCGCCCAGGCTTCCGCCGAGGCGGGACCATCCGTGCTTGTCGCCTTCGCAGGGGATGACCTCGCTCTTTCGGCCAAAACACGCGAAATCCTCGGCTCGGCGGCGAGCCGCTACGAGCGGGCAGCGGCTGCCGCCAATTTCAAGGGAAAGAACGGCAGCGCGCTCGACATTCTCGCGCCCGAAGGCCTCGGCTTCGATCGGCTCCTAGTCATGGGTACCGGGAAGGGCCCGAAGAAGGACGCGGTGGAGGATACGCTTCCCGACCATGCCGGTCTTGGCGGGGCGCTTATGGGCCGGCTCGGGCGCGGCGTTCGGGTGACGGTGCTGTTTGACCTGCCGGACGCGCCGGCCGATCCGGCCGTGGCGGCGACGGAACTCGCGCTCGGCATGGAGCTTCGAGCCTACCGGTTCGACGTTTACCGTACGAAGAAAAAGGACGACGCGGAGCGCGAGGGGCCAGTCAATGTCGCCATCGCCGTCGCCGATCCTGCCGCGGCGAACGCGGCGCGCGAACGACGCGCCGGGCTGGCCGAAGGGGTGGGCCTGGCGCGCAGCCTCGTCAACGAGCCGCCGAACGTCCTCTATCCCGAAAGTTTCGCCGCGCGTGTCGGCGAGCTGACAAAGCTCGGTGTCGAAGTGGAAATCCTCGACGATGCACAGATGCGCGCTCTCGGAATGGGCGCGCTTCTCGGTGTCGGACAAGGCTCGGACCGGCCGAGCCGCCTCGTTGTCATGCGCTGGGCCGGTGTGGGCGGGCAGGGCGAGACGAAGCCGGTCGCTTTTATCGGCAAGGGTGTGACCTTCGATACCGGCGGTATCTCGATCAAGCCCGCAGCCGGCATGGAGGATATGAAGGGTGATATGGCGGGTGCGGCCTGCGTCGTCGGCCTCATGCACGCGCTTGCTGCCCGCAAAGCGAAAGTCAACGCGATCGGCGCGATCGGTCTCGTCGAGAACATGCCAGGCGGCAAGGCGCAGCGCCCCGGCGACATCGTGAAATCGATGTCCGGCCAGACGATCGAGATCATCAACACCGATGCCGAAGGTCGCCTCGTGCTCGCCGACGTGCTTTGGTATGTTCAGGACAAATACAAGCCGGCCTTCATGATCGACCTTGCGACGCTTACCGGCGCGATCATGGTTGCGCTCGGACAGGAGCATGCGGGGCTTTTCTCGAACGATGACGAACTCGCTGATCGCCTGATCAAGGTTGGCAAGGAAACCGGCGAGAAAGTCTGGCGGCTGCCGCTCGGGCCGGCCTACGACAAGCTGATCGATTCAAAGTTCGCCGACATGAAGAATACCGGCGGCCGCCACGGCGGCTCGATCACCGCCGCACAGTTCTTGCAGCGCTTCGTCAACAAGGTGCCGTGGGCGCATCTCGATATTGCCGGCACCGGCATGGGCTCGCTTGCCAACGACATCAACCAGAGCTGGGGCTCCGGCTGGGGCGTTCGGCTTCTCGATCGGCTGGTCGCCGACTATTACGAGGAGAAATGAACAGCTGCCGATGAATCCTGCGCGATTTCTCTGGGCTGTTCATGCGGGTCAAAGCACACGACGAGCCGCTCGGCCATCGCGCCCTGCTTGGTGAGACGACCCTCGGCTCCAGGAGCGCGCGCAAGGTTGCTCTGCTTGAGAAGCGCCATCAGCATGATGGGTAGGATCTTCTCATTTATCGCTTTTGCGAAACATTGATGTAGGCCGTAGCCGAACAGCATGTAATCGGTCGCCGGCCGGTCTGGATTGAAGCTCTTTGGACTGGCAACGCGGCGATCGTCCATCATTGCGGAGGCGAAAGAGAACAAGACATGCGTATTCGCGTGGATGGTTTTTGCGCGGCCGCTGCCTGAGGCGATGACATGCTCCTTCGTCGTATTGCGCGGGAGGAACGGCGTCAGCGCATCGAAACGCATCGCTTCGAGCATGTATCGGCGAACCGTATCTTCGTCACCGTTGCGCGCGGCATGCTGCGCTTCGGCCAGGACTTTCGAACGTCGCAGCAACTGCTCCAGCGCCTTCGGCAGGACCGCAGGCGGTTGAGGAAGGCCTGCGACAATCAAACCCACGAGTGCGGTACTGATCCATTCGGAGGTGAATCCGTCCTCTGCGGCGGCCTGCCTCTTCAGACATCGTCCGAGAACGTCGTCGCGATCTTTGCCACTGTTCTTGCGCGCGTTTACGACCTCTTGAACGTGTGCGCGCAACCGGTTTCCGTAGACCTCCGCTTCCTTATCGAGTTCCGGATCGTCGCCGACCTGGCAAATATATTGGAACAAACGCGTCGACCAGACTTCGATGTCACCGTTCGCGGGGCTCGGCACACCGAAATATTGAAGCAGGACTTCGAAGGTCACCTGCCGGACGAAATCGACGGAATCGATACGTCCGTTGACGGCTGCGATCGCTCGTTCCGCAACCGCGCGCGTTGCCGGTGCAAGACGCGCTTCGATATCCTCATGCAGGATCACCGTTCGCATAGCGGCATGATCGTGCCGATAATCAGGCCCGTCCTTCATGCCGAAGATGAAGGGATTGCCTGTCACCGTATGAAGCTTGGTTGCGTACGAGACCGGGAAGGCGTCATCGGCAAGGAAAATCTCTTTCACGTCGTCGTAGCGCGTGACGAGTGCGGCAGGCTGGCCTTTGATCTTGAACGTGGCGATCGGCCAGATTGCGCGCAGAAGCGAAAACAAGATTTCGCCGTGATCGAAGACGGCCACCTGCAAGACCTTTGCGAGCAGGCCGCTACCCGGGCGCACCACGGGTTCCTTTCCGACAGGCGCATTCCCGGATTGCGAAGCGGCGTCTATATTCGTCATGGCTGTTCCGCGACCAAGCGACGCGACGTTCGGTCGAATGTGGCCGATACCAACTTTTGCGATGACCGAGACCGTCTTTCAAGATAAAATTGTGAGGCTTGCGTAAAACATGACCGAAATCTGGTTCTACCATCTCCAGCGCCGCAGCCTGGATGAAGTATTACCCGGCCTGCTAGAACGCGCCCTGCAGCGCGGTTGGCGCGCCGTTGTGCAAGGTGCGAGCGAGGAACGCATCGCCGCCCTCGACGAGCATTTGTGGACCTATTCGGACGATAGTTTCTTGCCGCATGCAAGTGCGCGCGAGGGCGATCAGGACATGCAGCCGATTTTTTTAACTACGGGATTGGAGAACCCGAACGGCGCGACGGTGCGCCTCCTAATCGAAGGGGCGGAAGTCGCGCCGATCCTCGAACGGGGCGAGGACTACGAGCGTCTGATGCTTCTCTTCGACGGCAACGATGCCGACGCGCTAGCGGGAGCGCGTGCGCAATGGGCTAACCTGAAAGCAGGCGGCCACGCGCTTTCCTATTGGCAGCAATCCGCGGACGGCCGCTGGGAAAAGCGCGGATGAGTCGAGCTACGCCGCGATGCGTACCGGCAGCTCTTCGTAACCACGGATGAAACTCGAATAAACGCGCTTCGGCTCGCCGACGACCTCGATGCGATCGAAGCGCTTCAGAATCTCTTCCCAGATGATTTTCAGCTGCAGATCGGCAAGCCGCATGCCGAGACAGCGATGAATGCCGAAACCGAACGACATGTGAATGCGCGGCTGCGCACGATCGATGATGAAATCGTCGGGCGTCGCGATCACATCCTCATCGCGGTTGCCGGAGACATACCACATGACGACGCGATCGCCTTTCCTGATGTGCTTTCCGCCGAGTTCGGTATCAGCGGTCGCGGTGCGGCGCATATGCGCAAGCGGCGTTTGCCAGCGGATCACTTCCGGCACGAACGAATCGATCAAAGCATTGTTGCTTCTGAGCTTGTCGTATTGATCCGGGTTTTCGTTGAGCGCCAGCACCGATCCCGTCATCGAGTTGCGCGTTGTGTCGTTGCCGCCGACGATCAGCAAAATGAGATTGCCGAGGAGGTTTTCGCGGTCCATCTGACGCGTCGCGTCGCTATGTGCCATCATCGAAATGAGATCGCTCTTCGGCGGTGCGTTGGCTCGCTCGTTCCAAAGCCGCGCGAAATACTCGCCGCATTCGTAGAGCTCGTCGATGCGCTGCTCCTGGCTTTCATAGATGCCGCTTTTTGGCAGCGCCGTTGCCACGTCAGACCAGCGCGTGAGCTTGCGCCGGTCTTCCCAGGGAAAATCGAAGAGGGTGGCGAGCATCTGCGTCGTGAGTTCGACGGAAACGCGCTCGACCCAATTGAATGTCTCGTTGCGTGGTAGATTGTCGAGCACGCTCGCCGAGCGTTTGCGGATCAGGATCGCGAGCTCATTGAGATGAACCGGCGTGAACAAAGGCGAGACGGTCTTACGCTGCGCGCCATGCTGCGGCTCGTCCATGGCGATGAAGCTCGGCCACTCGTATTTGGGGTCAACGTCGCGCAGCATGATGCCGCCGAGGCGTACGTCGGATGAGAAAATCTCCGGATGCGTCTCGACATGCATGATGTCGTTGTACTTCGTGACCGACCAATATTCGCCGACCGGGCTTGTCATGCAGTAGTGCACCGGCTCTTCTTTGCGCAGGCGCTCGAAATACGGCCAGAGCGTATCGGAGCGGAAAAGCTCGGGCGCGCCGGGATGGAACTCCGACAGAGGCGTGGAGTAAGCCCTCTCGCGCGCTGCCCGCAGGCGCTCGGCGGTGCGGGGAGCCTCATCGACATAGGTCATCGCGCGACTCTACGCGCATGTGCGTCCGGCATCAATTCTGCTATGCCGATGCCGAATACCACAAGGTGTCCGATGTTTCCTGACCGCCTGACGCAGGGCTACCGCGCCTTTCTCGATCGCCGTTTCGCCAGCGAGCGCTCGCGCTACGAGATGCTAGCGGAGAGCGGCCAAAAACCGGAAATCATGGTGATCGGTTGCATCGACTCGCGCGTCTCGCCCGAGGTGATCTTCGATGCCGCGCCTGGCGAGCTTCTGGTCGTGCGCAACGTCGCCAATCTGGTGCCCCCCTACGAGCCGGACCGTTCGACGCAGCATGGCACGAGCGCGGCGCTCGAGTTCGGCGTGCAGGCGCTGCGGGTCAAACATATCGTCGTACTTGGACACGCTTATTGCGGCGGTATCCGCGCTTTTGCCGACGAGCAGGAGCCGCTTTCCCCAGGCGATTTCATCGGCCGCTGGATGTCGCAGATCGCTCCAGCCGCGGAAAGTCTCGGGCCGCGCCCGCAATATGACGACGAGACATATCTGCGGCGGTTAGAATTCGCGTCGGTTGAACTAAGTCTCAAAAACTTGATGACGTTCCCCTGCGTGCAGATTTTGGTGGAACGCGGCAAGCTGCACTTGCACGGCGCCTATTTCGGCGTGGCGAGCGGACGTCTTTTGGTGCGCGATCCGGTCGGTGGAAAGTTCGCGCCAGTGAGCGAGGCGGCAAGTCCGCTTGCAGCGATCAGGTGCGAAGCCGCCGGCGCGGTCAGCGATGGCTGAAACATCGGCGGACGTTCCGGAAGGCTTCGCGCCGCATTGGCGCAAAAGCGGGCTCACCGATCCGTGGGAGCCGCTTTATTCGCGCCGCACGGCAGAAGCAGTTTACATCGGGTTGCGGGCCGGCCCGGCCCATTCGAACAGCCGCGGCTTCGTCCATGGCGGGCTTATCTCCGCGCTTGCCGACAATGCGATGGGCTTGAGCTGCGGGCAGATGCTCGGCGGCAAGCCTGGGCTGGTTACGATAAATCTCACGGTGGATTTCGTCACAGCGGCAAAGCAGGGCCAATGGCTCGAAATTCGTCCGCATGTCGTGCGCGCGGGCTCGACCTTGTGCTTCGTGACTGCCGAAATCTTTTCGGACTCGACACTCTGTGCACGGTCCAACGCGATCTTCCGCACGAGTTAAAGCAAGCCGCGCCGTCGCCGTCTTGACAAGGCGCCGCTTCGTATCATCATGCGGCCCATGGGGAACGCGATCTCCCCACGAGGCGACATGCCGAAGCATCGCGTCCGCTCCAACCTCACGGACGCACGCTCATGCCGTCACTCAACACAATCTCCATCGATAAACTTTTTCGTTTGATTGGCACGCCCCAGTGCCCAAACCTCATCGACGTCCAGACGGAGGATGATTTTGCCGCCAACCCGCGCCTTGTTCCGGGCGCGGTGCGGCGGCCGTGGATGCAAGCGGCCGATTGGGCAGGCGAGTTTGCCGGGGGATCTGCCGTCGTCATTTGTCAAAAGGGGCAGAAACTCAGCCAGGGCGTTGCGGCATGGCTGCGTCACGCCGGCGTGCCGGCGGAGGTTCTCGAAGGTGGCGCGCTGGGCTGGAGCCAGGCCGGCCTGCCAATGGTGCCGCACGAAAAATTGCCGGCGCGGGACGCCGAGAGTCGTACCGTTTGGGTGACGCGGGCGCGTCCGAAAGTCGACCGGATCGCCTGTCCCTGGCTTATCCGCCGATTTGTCGATCCGCATGCGGTCTTTCTTTTTGTAACGCCCTCGGAAGTTCCGGCGGTGGCGGAACGATTCAACGCCGTACCTTTCGACATCGAAGGCGAGGGCGTGTTCTGGAGCCACCGTGGCGACCTCTGCACGTTCGACGTCATGATCGACGAGTTCGGCCTTCACACGCCGCCGCTCGACCGGCTCGCATTGATCGTGCGCGGCGCTGACACCGCGCGCCCCGATTTGGCGCCGGAAGCGCCGGGCCTGCTTGCGGCTTCTCTCGGCCTATCGCGCATGTTCACCGAGGACTTGCCGCAGCTCGAAGCCGGCATGCTCCTTTACGACGCGTTCTATCGCTGGTGCCGCGATGCGACCAGCGAGACGCACAATTGGCCGGTGAAGAGGGGAGGGTGACATGTGGCGCTTTTCTCTCAAGATGCCCGATTGCCGTGGCGCGTCTACCGCGTGTCTCGCGGCATTGATCGCTCTCGCTTGGACGCCTGCTTTAGGCAGTGATCCCGCGCTCTTGGTGCTCGAACAGAAAATCCCGCTCGGAAAGGTGAGCGGGCGCATAGACCACCTTGCGATCGATCCTGAACGCCAACGTTTGTTTGTTGCCGAACTCGGCAACGACAGCGTCGGTGTGGTGGACATCAATGGCGGAAAACTTCTGCGCAATCTGAGCGGTCTCAAGAAGCCGCAAGGCGTGGCTTATGTGAAATCCACCGACACGCTTTACGTCTCGAACGCTGGCGACGGCTCGGTCCAACTCTTCCAAGGTCCCGATCTGGTTCCCGCCGGGCGGATCGAACTCGGCGACGACGCCGATAACATTCGCGTCGATCGTACGGACGAAAAAGTGCTCGTCGGTTACGGACGCGGCGCGTTGGCAATCATCGATCCTTCGCGCCGAGCGAAGGTTGCCGATATTACCTTGCCGGCGCATCCGGAGAGCTTTCAGCTCACCGCCTCAGGCGAGCAGATTTTTGTCA
>JAFAVH010000207.1 GCA_019242655.1 Methylobacteriaceae bacterium | reverse complement strand
GCGATGACATCGTGAGCGATACCGCGGGACACGGCTGGAATCGTGATCGCTTCGCCGCCGAGGCTCTCGGCCAACCGCAAGGTATCGGCGACGCGGTCGCGGTCCTTTTCCGAGAGCTGCAGGCTTCGCCGGGTCTCCACGGAAAGGGCCGTCCAGGAAGCGTGCAGCCGGTCCGCGAGCCGTTTTGCATAGCGAACCAACCCTGCCGCTCGTGGATCCTCGCTAATGCAGACGACCACGCGCTCTCCCGCCGCCCAAGGCCCTTCGATCGCGTGTGACTGCATGTGGCTGAGCAATTGCTCATCGACGCGGTCGGCGGTGCAGCGCAGCGCGAGTTCGCGCAGGGCGGTCAAATTCCCGGGCGAGAAGTAATGCTTCAGCGCGCGCTCGGCATTCTTGGCGACATAGACCTTGCCTTCTTGCAGCCGTCGGATGAGGTCTTCGGGTGTAAGGTCGATGAGTTCGATATCGTCGGCGCGGTCGATGATGCGATCGGGAACAGTCTCACGCACGCGCACGCGCGTGATGTGGGCGACAACGTCGTTCAGGCTTTCGACATGCTGGACGTTGAGCGTGGTGTAGACATTGATCCCTGCCGCGAGCAGCTCTTCGACATCGAGGAAGCGTTTGGGGTGGCGGCTGCCGGCGGCGTTTGTGTGTGCGAGCTCGTCGACAAGCACGAGCTGCGGCCGCCGCGCCAGGACTGCGTCGAGGTCCATCTCCTCGAGCCTGTGCTCCTTGTAGTCGACCGCACGGCGAGGAATGATCTCAAGCCCGTCAAGGAGCGCCATGGTTTCGGCGCGTCCATGCGTCTCAACCACGCCCGCAACCACATCGACGCCTTCGCGGCGGCGGACCTGCGCGGTCAGCAGCATCTCGTAGGTCTTGCCAACGCCGGGCGCGGCGCCGAGAAAGATTTTCAGGCGTCCCCTTCCGCCCGTTTCGGCATGCGCGGTCGCAAGAAGCGCGTCTGCACGCGTGCGCGGGCGGATGTCGTGCGTCGGCTTTATCTCAGCCTTCAATTGCGGTCCCAGGTTTCCCTGACGAGGGGCGCCCGAACCGCCTCACGGAACGCCGGCGGCGTCAAGCGCGCGGTTAAGCGCTAGCACGTTTACCCGAGGCTCGCCGAAAATACCGAACAGGCGGCTTTCGACTTGGCCGTTCACGATCTGGTTGACCCGGCCGCTTGTCATTTTGCGAGCCTTTGCGACACTGGAACCTGAAAGAGAGCCGCTTCCGGAGAAATATGCGGGTCGAGACCGGAGCCCGAGGTGGTGACGAGGTCGATCGGAATCGGCACACCGGAATTCTCGGCCTGCAGCTTCGCTAAATCTTCCTTGACTCGATCGATGAGCGTCGCGTTCGAAGGACCAAGATTGGAGCCGGACGAATTCGCGGCGTTGTAGGGCGCGGGCACCGTTTTCGTGCTGTTATTCGGGTCGGCAGTTGTCGTTGCCGACGGGCGGCCGTGGAAATAGCGATCGGACGCAAAAGTCTGGCCGATCAATTCCGAACCGATCACCTGGCCGCCTGCGTTGACAAGGCTTCCCGACGCGCGCGCGGGGAAGGTCACGCCGGCTATTCCGGTCATTGCCAAGGGATAAAGGAGGCCGGTGATCAACGTCAGCGCGATGACAAAAACGAGCGCAGGACGGATTTCACTCGACATGATCGAATCTCCTCAGGCCAGGTGCAGCGCAGCGACGATGAGATCGATCGCCTTGATGCCGATAAACGGGACCAGGATGCCTCCGAGGCCATAGATAATCAGGTTACGGCGCAGCAGCGATGCCGCTCCGACTGGCCGATAGCGCACACCTTTCAGCGCGAGGGGGATGAGCGCGATGATGATCAGCGCGTTGAAGATGATTGCAGAGAGGATGGCGCTCTGTGGCGAGGCGAGATGCATGATGTTGAGCGCCCCGAGTTGCGGATAGAACGCAAGGAACATCGCCGGGATGATGGCGAAGTACTTGGCGACATCATTAGCGATCGAGAATGTCGTCAGCGCACCGCGTGTCATGAGAAGCTGCTTGCCGATCTCGACGATTTCGATGAGCTTGGTCGGATCGGAATCGAGATCGACCATATTGCCGGCTTCGCGTGCAGCCACGGTGCCGGTATTCATCGCGACACCGACATCGGCCTGCGCGAGCGCCGGCGCATCGTTGGTGCCGTCGCCGCACATCGCCACGAGCTTGCCCTTGGCCTGCTCGTCGCGGATGAGCGCGAGCTTGTGCTCGGGCGTCGCCTGCGCGAGGAAATCGTCGACGCCCGCTTCCGCGGCGATCGCTGCTGCGGTCATTGCATTGTCACCGGTGATCATCACCGTGCGGATACCCATCTGCCGCAACTCGGAGAAGCGCTCGCGAATGCCGCCTTTGACGATGTCCTTCAGGTGGATCACGCCGAGAAGCCGACCGTCCCGGGCGACCGCAAGCGGCGTGCCGCCGGCTTTGGCGATGGCTTCTGCAATCGACTGGACTTCGCGCAGCTGCTCGGCACTGGCGCGTGCCAGCACGACCTGAACGGTGTTGCCGGCAGTGGTAGTGCCAGGATTTGCAACATACGAGAGAATAGAATCGACCGCGCCTTTGCGAATTGAAAACCTAGTTCCGTCGATGCCGCTCATTCGCGTCTGCGCGGTGAAAGGCACGAAAGTGGCGTTGAGCTGCGCCATGTCGCGGGCGCGGATGCCGTACTTCTCCTTCGCGAGCACGACAATCGAGCGGCCTTCCGGCGTTTCGTCCGCGAGTGAGGCGAGTTGCGCAGCATCCGCGAGTTCGGCTTCCGAGACGCCGCTCACCGGACGGAACTCCGTTGCCTGGCGATTGCCAAGCGTGATCGTGCCCGTTTTGTCGAGGAGCAGCGTGTCGACGTCGCCCGCTGCCTCCACCGCGCGTCCCGACATCGCAAGCACGTTGAAGCGCACCAGGCGGTCCATTCCGGCGATGCCGATCGCCGAAAGCAGAGCGCCGATCGTGGTCGGAATCAATGTCACAAACAGCGCGACAAGAATGACGACCGAGATCGACCCGCCGGCATAGGTTGCGAAGCTCGGGATTGTCGCGGTGGCGAAGATGAAGATTATCGTCATGCCGGCGAGAAGGATGTTAAGTGCGATTTCGTTCGGCGTTTTCTGCTGCGCCGCGCCCTCGACCAACGCGATCATGCGATCAAGGAAGGTCGAACCAGCGGCCGCGGTGATGCGCACGCGGATCCAGTCCGACAACACCTGCGTGCCGCCGGTGACGGCAGAGCGGTCGCCGCCGTACTCACGGATGACCGGCGCGGATTCGCCGGTGATCGCCGCCTCGTTGACCGAAGCGACACCCTCGATCACTTCGCCATCGGAAGGAATGATGTCGCCGGCTTCGACCAGCACGACATCGCCGACGCGTAGGCTCGTTCCGGGCACGTCTTTGTAGCGCGAGCGGTCGCCGCCGACCTCAGCTCCCGGACCTGACAAGAGCTTTGCCTGCGTCTCGGTGCGCGTGCGACGCAAGCTGTCGGCCTGCGCTTTGCCGCGGCCTTCGGCCACAGCTTCGGCGAAATTGGCG
>JAFAVH010000180.1 GCA_019242655.1 Methylobacteriaceae bacterium | reverse complement strand
GAAGGTCCGCGCGATCCAGCGATCGAGAAGATCGCCGAGACGCACGGTAAGACGCCTTCGCAAGTGCTGCTGCGCTGGCACGTGCAGCAGCCGGGCGTGATTGCAATTCCGCGCTCCGGCACGCCGGCGCATATCAAAGAGAATATCGCGGTGGACGGCTTCGAGCTTTCGCCGGAGGAGATGCGAACAATGTCAGCGATGGCGCGCAAGGACGGGCGCATCGTTAATTTCGATTGGGCGCCGGATTGGGATAAAGCTGCGTGATCGCAAGACCACGATATTTCCTGGACCGTTGCTGAAATGGAGCCGCGACTTGGATCAGACCGCGCCAACATCACCCAATGCCGATCAGATAACCTACTGGAACGCGAGGGCAGGTAACACCTGGGCATCGCTACAGAAGCGTCTCGATACGCAGATCGGACCGATCGGTCTGAAAGCGATCGACACGCTGGCGCCTCGCGCAGGCGAGCGCGTGATCGACATCGGCTGCGGCTGCGGCACAACGAGCTTCGAGATTGCGCGCCGCGTCGGTACATCAGGACATGTCACCGCGGTCGATATTTCGCGGCCGATGCTCGATGTCGCTCGCGGCGAGGCCGAACGCGACCGGGTTCGTAACGTCGAGTTCTTGGAGGCTGACGCGCAGACCCATGGGTTCGCGCCAGGTTCTTTCGACGCGCTCTTCTCGCGTTTCGGCATTATGTTCTTCATCGATCCCGTCGCGGCGTTCAAGAACCTGCTTTCCGCGCTGAAGCCCAAATCCGGGCGGCTGGCTTTCGTGTGCTGGCGACAGCTCAAAGAAAATCCGTGGATGGGAGTTCCTGTCAAAGCGGGGATGCAGCATCTGCCGCCGCAGGAGCCGCCGGATCCGCTGGCGCCGGGACCTTTCGCCTTTGCCGATGCCGAGCGCGTGAAGCGGATCCTGGCGGAAGCCGGCTTCAGCGACATCGCGGCGAAACCGCAGAATCAACAGGTTGAGCTCGGCCGGCTCGACGACGCAGTCGAGCTGTGCACGCGCGTTGGGGCTTTGAGCCGTCTGGTGCTCGAATATCCCGACGCTGCCGAGCCGGTTGCGACGAGTGTCCGCGAGGCGTTAGCTCCACATGTGAGTGAGGGCGTTGTCCGCATGGATTCGGCTGTGTGGGTCTTCACCGCGCGACGATGATTACGCGCTCTTTGCGAACAGCTCGCGCCCGATCAGCATGCGTCTGATCTCGCTCGTTCCGGCGCCGATTTCGTAGAGCTTGGCGTCGCGCAACAGGCGCCCCGTCGCGTAATCGTTGATGTAGCCGTTGCCGCCGAGAAGCTGGATCGCATCGAGCGCGATCTTCGTCGCTTGCTCCGCCGACAATAGGATCGCGCCGGCCGCATCCTCGCGCGTCGTCTCGCCGCGATCGCACGCCTTGGCGACGGAATAGACATAAGACTTGCAGGCATTCATAATCACATACATGTCGGCGAGCTTGCCCTGCACGAGCTGGAAGGTGCCGATCGGCTGACCGAACTGCTTGCGGTCGTGAATGTAGGGAATAACGACATCGAGCGCGGCTTGCATGATGCCGAGCGGCCCCGCCGCCAAGACGGCGCGCTCGTAATCGAGGCCCGACATCAAGACATTGACGCCGTGTCCGACGCTGCCGAGCACATTGTCTTCCGGCACTTCGCAATCCTCGAAAACGAGCTCGCTTGTGTCGGAGCCGCGCATGCCGAGCTTGTCGAGCTTTTGCGCCGGCTTGAAACCTTTCATGTCTTTTTCGATGAGGAAGGCGGTGATGCCGCGCGTGCCGGCATTCGGGTCGGTTTTGGCGTAGACGACGAGCGTCTCGGCGACCGGACCGTTGGTGATCCACATTTTCGAGCCGTTGAGGACGTAACGGTCGCCGCGTCTGTCGGCACGCGTCTTCATCGAGACTACATCCGAGCCGGCACCGGGCTCCGACATTGCCAGCGCGCCGACATGTTCTCCGGAAATCAGCTTCGGCAAATATTTGCGCTTTTGCTCGGTCGTGCCGTTGCGGCGAATTTGATTGACGCAGAGATTTGAATGCGCGCCATAGCTCAAGCCGACCGAGGCCGATGCACGCGAAACCTCCTCGAGTGCGACGCAATGTTCGAGATAGCCGAGACCGGAGCCGCCAAATTCCTCCTCAACGGTGATCCCGTGCAGACCAAGGGCGCCCATTTTCGGCCAGAGGTCGCGTGGAAACTGATTGCTTCGGTCGATCTCGGCGGCGCGCGGCGCAATCTCGTCTTGGGCGAAATCGTGTGCGGTCGTGCGGATCATGTCCGCGGTCTCGCCGAGGTCGAAGTTGAAGGACGGGGCTACGTTGGGGATCATCGAGATGGTCCGGGACGGGTGGGGCTTGCGCTAACATATCCATCTTTATCTCTGCCGTCATGCGGTGCGGCCTCGTCTTGCACTCAGCAAAATGCTATAACCTCCCGATGACTGACGATCAGATCGAAGCCGTCCTGCAACGCGTCCGCTCTTGGCCACGCGAGCGACAGGAAGATGCGGCCCGAGTTCTCCTTACACTGGAGCGGCGGCCAACGCAGCCGTATATATTGGAACCGGAAGATGCTGTTGAAATCAATTCCGCACTGGCAGAGATCGCACGAGGCGAAGAGCCGGCTTCAGATGCCAAGGTTGAGGCCGTTTTCCAAAAATATCGCTGATGCATGTGAAATGGCGAGCTCGTGCAATAAGCGAGCTCGATGCAATCCTGCAATATGTTAAGGCGGAAAACCCAGTCGCTGCGAAAGCAATAATGCAGCAGATAGAGGAGACAATGGGTCACCTCTCGCTATCCATACCGGTTGTTCTATACGATCCTCGAAGACCACGATGAGATACGCATCCTACGTGTACGGGATGTGCGCCGCCGACCGATATATACGCGATGATCCAATTCAGCGTTAAAACGCCCCTTGGAACATGCCGCCATCAATCAGGAAATTCTGCCCCGTTATATAACCCGCATGCGTGCTGGCGATGAAGGCGCATAATTTCCCGAATTCTTCGGGGTTGCCGTAGCGTTTGGCCGGAATGCCTTCGGCGCGCTCTTTCCACAGCTTGTCGAAATCGGCCTTTTGCCGCTCCGAAGTCGTCTTCACGTTCGACCGCAGCCGATCGGTATCGAAGGCTCCGGGCAGAATGTGATTGATCGTTACGTTCGACGCGGCAACCTCGCGCGCGACGCCGGCAAGAAAAGCGGTCAATCCCGCCCGCGCGCCGGAGGAAAGATCGAGGCCGGCGAGCGGCATCTTCACCGAGCCCGAGGTGATATTGATGATGCGACCAAACTTGCGTTCGATCATCCCATCGATCACCGCCTGAACGAGCTCGATCGGCGTGATCATGTTGCCTTCAACGCCTTTGATCAGTGCGGTGTGATCGAGCTCGCGGAAATTCTTGAAGGGCGGGCCGGCATTGTTGTTGACGAGGATATCGGGAGCCGGGCAGGCGGCGAGCAGCGCGGCGCGTCCGTCCTTTGTGCCGACATCGGCGGCGACGGTCGTTACCTTGGCGCCGGTCTCGCGCACGATCTCCTTGGCGGTGGCATCAAGCGCGCGCTCGTCGCGGCCGTTGATGACCACGTCGCAGCCGGCCTCCGCCAGGGCGGTCGCGCAGGCCTTCCCGAGCCCTTTGCTGGACGCGCAGACCACCGCCTTACGGCCCTTAATGCCCAAATCCATTGCGCCTTCTCCCGTCCCCTAAAACCATGCGCCAGCCGGCGCGTTCTCATCCGGCTGCTATAGGCTCAGGTTAAACGAAAAGCGCAAGCTTCTCTGGAAGCGGCATGTTTTCGATCCGCGACAAAGCTTCGAGCCTCGGATCGGGGATTGTCTTAGACGCCTTGGCAGGGATGTTCGGCATTGGCGGAGCCGCCAAACCGCTTACCAGACGCGCCTGTTCTTCGATGGCGCCGCAGACCGCGTCCTCGAAGCCGCGCTCGCGCATATTCCAGGCGATATCCTGCAGGCGTTCGCTGATACCGGCGACGTCGGGGTGGGCTTGTGAAATGGGTCTCGGCAGGGCGATCTGCTGAGGCGGCGCTTCTAGGGCAAACTGCCCGCCATGACCGATGGCGCGTTCCAGCCGCGTGAAAGCGTCGAGCAATTGCGTCGTTTCGGCAGCGCGGCGGCGGCGATCATGCTCGATGAGAAACCAGCGCCCCCGCGCCGTCTCCATCACCGCGGCTTCGATCGCGTCGTAATCGGCCTCGGTCAGCCCGGCCGGCGGCTTATTGGACATTCCGGCCCTGCGTCGCGGGTGGCTGAATCATAAAGAGGCCGGCGATGCCGACGATGACGCAGGCGAGAACATAATAGACCGGCGCCATGCCGTCGCCGGTCGTCTGCACGAGCCAAACGTTGAGAAACGGCGCGAAGCCGCCAAACAGCGCCACGGCGAGATTGTAAGCGATGGAGAGACCTGTCGAGCGAACGGCGACCGGGAAAATTTCCGCGACCAAGGCAGGCGCCGGTCCGAAGATGAAGGCAATAAACACGCCGAGCATCTGCGTTTGGAATAGATGCTCCGGCGTCGGATCGCCGATCAGCCGGTGCATCATGACAAGTAAGAGCGCGGAGAAGATGACGAGCGCCGGTAAGATAATTGCGCGCCGCCCAAACCTGTCGGACAGAATGCCAGCGACTGGAACGAAGATCGCAATGAGCACATTGGCGCAGGCAAGCCCGATCTGCGCGTGACGCATCGGCAGGCCGAGCGACTCCGCAGCAAATAGCGGCAGATAGATCGAAAGGACGTAGAGGGTGCTTGTGCCGGCAACGATAATGCCGAAGGCCGCGATCACCTCGCGTTTATGCGAAGTAAATACCGCGCGCAGCGGAGCGGGAGATTGCTTGCCGGTCGCCTGCAGGTCCGCAAATTCCGGAGATTCATCGATCCTGCGTCTGAGATAGACGCCGATCGGGCCGACAAGCGCGCCGAGGATGAAAGGCAGCCGCCAACCCCAACTGTCGGCAGCTTCCGCGGAGAGGCTCGTCGTTATGAGGAAGGCGGCGAGGCCGCCGAGAGTGAACGAGAGAGCCTGAGAAATCATCTGGAAGCTGCCGTAGAGGCCGCGGCGACCAGGCGGAGCAAATTCGATCAGCGTTGTCGTCGCGGTCCCGAATTCTCCACCGACGGAGAAACCCTGGATCATCCGGGCGGCGAGGACGAGGAGCGGGGCCCCAATCCCGATCGCCGCATATCCGGGTGCGGCTGCAAGCAGCGCGGTTCCAACGCCCATCAAAAGGATGACCAGGCTTAACGCCGCGCGCCGTCCATAACGATCGGCATAGATACCGAAGAAGATGCCCCCCAGCGGGCGCATGACAAAGCCGATGCCAAAAAGCGCGAGGGCTGCCAGCAATCGGGTTTCGCTCGCCTCAGCAGGGAAGAAGACCCGGGCGATGGTGGCGGCAAGAATGCCGTAGACGATGAAATCAAACCACTCGAGCGCGTTGCCGATGACGGACGCGATCACCACGCGGCGCCGCATCGCAGGAAGAATGGACGATGTCTCGGCCAGGGCGCTCATTGGACCGTCCGGTTGCTTTCTCGGGCAGACAACGCGCCTGTTTCTGTTAACGACTCAGTCGCTTGTGACCGACCTCCCCATATGTGCCGAAGAGACTTAACCGCTAATCAACGGCGCCATTCAGTCTGTCTTTTTTTCATTAAATAAGAAGGGCGCCACGTCGCGGACGCCAGGCGGTCGTTCCGCGGCGAACGGCATGGGCCGGCAGACCGCCATTGCCGACAGCCCGACGCGGGCAGTGAGAAGGCCATTGAGAACGCCCTCGCCAAGGCGGGCGGAGAGTTTGGCCGCAATGCCATGGCCGAGCACCTGCTGGACCAGGCTGTCGCCGACCGCCATGCCGCCGGTAATCGCGAGGTGGGAGGCAACCGAGCGCGCAAGCTTGATCGCGCCGAGAAAGCCCGGGCGCCCGCCATAGATTTCGGCAATGTGCCGCATCAGCCGCATGGCCTGCGCGACGACAAACAGCACATCCAATAATGCGCGGGGGCTGATCGCGGTGACCACTGACACACGCTTGGCGGCACTGGCGATCTCGCGGCGCGCGTCTTCGTCCAGCGGCAGCATCAGATTGCGTTCGGCGATGTCGATAAGATCGCGGCCGTCGACGATTTCATGAACGAGGCCCTTCAGGAGCGCGCGCGGCGTCGCAGTTTCCGGGCGATGCGCATAAAGGGCAATCAGCTCGCCGATTCGCGTGCGTGCCGCTTCCCGGTCGTCGGCGGCGCGGGCCTCGGCCAGAGCGATGTGCAGCCGGGCGATATGGCTCTGCCGGTAGATGGCCGTCAGCTCACGCACGAGCAGGACGATCAGCGCCAGAAGCGCGAATCCGGCGAGCGCGAGGCCGATCGTGCCGAGTGTCGTCGAACGGTCAAACAGATCGCGGATCAGCCGGTCGAACCAGAGGCCGAGCCCGAGGGCCGCGAGGCCGCTAGCCGCCGACCAGAAAAGCCCGCCCCAGGATAGGAGGGTGCGCCGCAGGAGCCCGCGCTTCTGTGCGACCTCGACGGCGCCTTCCTCCGGATCGATCACCGCCGGCAAGGCAGCATCGCTCGTCGCGGCAAATGGATCGGGCTGCGGCTCGATAATTGTGCCGCCCTGCTTACGAAAGGCGTCCGCGCTCTCGTCTGCGAAGCGCACGTTTGTGTCATCGAGGCGAAAGGCGCGCGGGCGGGGACGATCCTCGGGGATGCTCATCGCACTTTGTCTCCGAGGAGAAACTCGAGCGCACGGTCGAGACGGATATGCGGGAGAGGCAGGGGCAGTCCGTCGGTCGCCAGGTCGGCGACGGGCGGCCGGAACCGCACGAAACGATAATCGGCCTCGCCCGGCGCAACGGCGAGCGTCTCGCCGCGAAAGACCGCGCGTGGATCGGCCGGCAACTCGCCCGGAAAGATAGCGACTTCCTTTGTCCCGTCGAAAATCTCGCCGTCGATCTCCTCGCCAGGTAGCGGCACGCCGACAATCGCATTCAGCGTTTGCCTGTCGCCGCCGCGCTTGCGGCTCTGCTGCACGCCCGCTTCCCGCGTGGCCCGCACCGCGGCCATGGCGATGACATCGACTGCGGCGCCGACAGTCTCGGCGCGTGAAATCGCGCGGCCAACGAGGTGACGCAGAATGGCTTCGAGCCGGTCGTGACTTGTGTGGTGCAAATGGTCGGCCTTGGTCGCCGCAAACAGGATTTTGTCGATCCGCGGCCGGAAAATCGTGCTGAGTAAATTCGTGCGCCCGGCGCGGAAGGCGGTCAGGACATCAGCGAGCGCGTTTTCCAGATCGCGCACGGCGGCCGGCCCGGAATTCAGCGCCGCCAAAGCGTCGACAAGCACGATCTGGCGGTCGAGCCGGGAGAAATGATCGCGGAAAAACGGGCGGACCACATGCGTCTTATAGGCCTCGTAGCGGCGCGCCATCATTGCGGCGAGACTGTCGGCAGTTTCTGTCTGCGACTCTTCGACCGGCAAGGGTGCGAAGGTGAGCGCCGGCGACCCTTCGAGGTCGCCTGGCCTGAGGAAGCGGCCGGGCGGCAGGGTCGAGAGGGCGTAGCGCTCCGCTCGCGCCGCCTTGAGATATCCGGTGAACAATTCGGCGAGCCGGCGTGCCTCATCCTCCGAGCCGGGCGCCTTCGCCCCGATCGCGAATGTCGCGCCGCGCCATTCCGCGGCCAGCGGCGCCCGCGCTGCAGCGGCGCTTGCTTCGAGCGTCTCGCGCGACCATTGCGCATAGCTCTTGCCGAGTAGCGGCAGATCGAGGAGCCACTCGCCGGGATAATCGACGATGTCGATGTTGAGCGAGGTCGGACCGGACCGCCAGCCGCCCTTGCGTTCGAATTCAATCGTCAGACGCAATTCCGAGATGCGGCGCGTCGAGTCCGGCCAATGCCGGTCCTCCGCGGTGAGCGCCGCGAGATGGTCCTCATAGGCAAAGCGCGGGACGGCATCGTTCGGTTGCGGCTCGAGACGCGCGCCGGTCAGCCGCTTCTCTGCAATGAGCCTGAAGACGGGCAGCGGGTTGCGGCGGCCTTCGGCCGCAGCCTTCGCAGCGCGCGTAAGCTGATGAACGAGTGCGGTTATGAAGACCGTCTTGCCGGCGCGCGAGAGCCCGGTGACCCCAAGCCGCAGTCCGGACCCGGTGACGAAATCCGCAAAGCTGCGCGCGGCGATGCCGGTTTCGAAAATCAGGTCGCTAAAATTTGGCAAGGCGAGGCTCGGCGGGGTCTCGCCCATGTAAGCACGGGCCTCGCCAAGTCAAAGTCGTCAGGCCAAAGTCGCATCCCGCCGCCTTCTTTGCGCATGCTTTGCATTCGTCGAGACGGAAAGAGCACTCCACTAAAGAACGAGAACTGCCCCGAGACAGACAGATAGGTTGTGCTAACCTCCCGCCAAATTGTTCACGAGGCCACGCCTGCGTCGATCGCGGTGCATAAGAGCCGACAGGGAGGATGCTAATGAACGAATGGCGTTCGCGCGCACGCGTCGCTCTGGCTCTCGTCGGCGCTGTCATCGCGGCCCCGGTTCAGGCCGAAGAGCCGAAACATGGCGGCGTGCTCAGAATCTATCATCGCGACAGTCCGGCGAGCGCATCGATCCTCGAGGAATCGACCTTCTCGACAAATATTCCCTTTATGAGCGTCTACAATAATCTCGTTCTCTACGATCAGCACAAACCGCAGAATTCGATCGACACGATCGTTCCCGAGCTCGCCGAAAGCTGGTCGCTGAGCGACGACAAGACGACGCTCACCTTCAAGCTTCGCTCGGGCGTGAAATGGCACGACGGCAAGCCGTTTACCGCGGCGGACGTGGAATGCACGTTCGATCTTCTGATGGGGAAGAGCAAAGACAAGCTGCGCAAGAATCCGCGCGAGACCTGGTACAACAACGTGACGGACGTGACGACGAATGGCGGCAACGAAGCGACGTTCCACCTGAAGCGGCCGCAACCCTCGTTCATCGCGCTGCTCGCATCCGGCTATTCGCCGATCTATCCCTGTCACGTATCGGCGCGCGACATGCGCGTGAAGCCGATTGGCACGGGGCCGTTCAAGTTCGTCGAATTCAAGCAGAACGAGTCGATCAAGCTTGCCCGCAATCCCGACTATTGGAAGAAGGGATTGCCCCATCTCGACGGGATCGAATTCACGATCATTCCGAACCGCTCGACGGCGATCCTCGCCTTCATCGCCGGCAAGTTCGACATGACTTTTCCGACGGAAGTGACGATCCCGCTTCTGAAGGACATCAAGTCGCAAGCGCCCGACGCGATCTGCCAGGTTCACCCGATCAATGTCAGCACGAACCTCATCGTCAATCGCGATGTCGCGCCGTTCGACAATGCCGACCTGCGGCTGGCGATGGCCTATGCGCTCGACCGCAAGTCCTTCATCGACATTCTCGCGGAAGGCCAGGGCGACATCGGTGCCTCGATGCTGCCGCCGCCGGAAGGCGTCTGGGGCATGCCGCCGGACCTGCTCGCCAAGCTGCCGGGCTATGGACCTGACGTCAAAGCCAACCGCGCCAAGGCGCGCGAGATCATGGAGAAGCTCGGCTACGGTCCGCAAAAGCGCCTGCCGTTGAAAGTCTCGACACGCAATATCGCGACCTATCGCGACCCCGCGGTCATTCTCATCGATCAGTTGAAGGACATCTATATCGATGCCGAGCTCGAGCCGGTCGAGACGTCGGTCTGGCACGCCAAGGCGAGCCGCAAAGATTACATTATCGGTCTCAATCTCACCGGCAATGCTGTCGATGATCCCGATCAGAATTTCTACGAGAACTACGCCTGCGGGTCGGAGCGGAATTTTACCGGCTATTGCAACAAAGAACTCGACGCACTGTTCGACAAGCAATCGCAGGAGACCGATGTCGAAGCGCGCAAGAAGCTCGTCTGGGATATCGAGAAGAAGCTGGTCGAGGACGTCGCGCGGCCAATCATCATGCATCCGCGCCAGGCGACGTGCTGGCGACCGAACGTGAAGAACTACACCGTCACGGTGAACAGTTCCTACAACAATTATCGCTTCGAAGACATTTGGCTCGACAAATGACGCACCGATCTCGAGGACGGTGAAGGAGGCGGGAAGGTGGCCTCCTATTTGACGCGGCGCTTGATGCTGATGGCCGTGACCCTGTTCGGCATCTCGGTCATCATCTTCTTTCTGCTTCGTGTCGTCCCCGGCAACATCGTCGACATCCTCTTCGACTCGGCCGGCATGGTGAACCCGGCGGAGAAGGTGAAGATCGAGCGCGAGCTCGGCCTCGATAAGTCGATCCCGGTGCAATATCTCGCCTGGATTGGCGGCATTGCGCAGGGCGATCTCGGCTATTCCTATGTCTCGGAGAAGCCGGCGATCGACGAGATCGCGCCGCGCATTCCCGTCACCGCGAAACTCGCGGCCATGGCGCTCATTTTCTCGATCGCGCTCGGCATTCCGCTCGGTGTCATCAGCGCAGTCAAGCAGAATTCCGGCGCGGATTACGCGTTGCGCGTCCTCAGTCTCGCCGGGCTATCGATGCCTGCTTTCTGGCTTGGCCTCTTGATCCTCATGGTCTTTGTCGCGCGCTTCGGCACGATCCCGATCTATACCGAGCCTGCGAAAAACCTCTGGGACGAGCTTCTGCTCTACAGCGTGCCGGCAATCGCCGTTGGCTTCCGCTCCTCCGCCTTGATCATGCGGCTGACGCGCTCGTCAATGCTCGAAGTGTTGCGCCAGGATTATATCCGCACCGCCCGCGCCAAAGGCGCCTCGGCGCAGGCGGTCAATTACGATCACGCGTTGCGCAACGCATTGCTTCCGGTGGTGACGATCGTCGGCATCGAAGCGGCGTTCCTGATCGGCGGACTTATCGTCACCGAGACGGTGTTCAACATTCCCGGCGTCGCACGCTTTCTCGTCGAGGCGATCCGCACCCGCGATTATCCGATCGTGCAAAATTTGGTGATGTTCATCGCCATCGTCGTCGTTGCAGTGAATTTCCTCGTCGATCTCACCTATGCAGCGCTCGACCCGCGCATCAAATATGCGGAGTGAGCGCGCGTGGCCATAAGCGAGCCTGGGGCGGAAGTTGCGGAGCCGTTTGCCGTCGAACTGAAGCGGGCAGGGCTTGGCGCAACGGGATTGCGCGGCGGCATCGGTCATTTTGTCCGGCGCCATCCGCTCGGTGCGGCCGGCACGATCATCATGGGCGTATTCGTGCTCGGCGCGCTCCTCGCCGATCTCATCACGATTTACGATCCGTTGCAGACCGACTCGGCGCTCTCTCTAGCGCCGCCTAATGCGGCGCATTGGATGGGTGCCGACTTCATGGGCCGCGACATCTACAGCCGCATCGTCTATGGCGCCCGCATTTCGCTCGCCGTCGGCATCGGCTCGACGCTGCTTGGTTGTATCTTCGGCGCGGCGATCGGCTTGAGCTCGGGTTATCTCGGCGGTTGGGTCGATCTCATTGCGCAGCGCGTAATCGACATCCTGCAGGCGCTCCCGCTCCTCGTCCTGGCGCTGGTCATGGCGGCGGCGCTCGGGCCGTCGCTCCGCAACACGATCATCGCCATCGCGATCCCGCTCATACCTTCGGTCGCCCGCGTCATCCGCTCCAACACATTGGCGCTTCGCGAATTGCCGTTTGTCGAGGCGGCGCGCGCGATCGGGATGAGCGAATTCCGCATTGCGGTGCGCCATGTCTTGCCGAATACGCTGGCGCCAGTCATCGTGCTGGCGACGGCACAACTCGGCGCCGCGATCCTGACCGAGGCGTCGCTGTCGTTTCTCGGCCTCGGCATTCCGGAGCCCTATCCATCCTGGGGCCGCATGCTGTCGGAATCGGCGGCGGAATATGTGCGCACGGCGCCGTGGCTGGTGATTTTTCCCGGTGCCGCCATCAGCCTGACCGTGTTCGGCACAAACTTGCTTGGCGATGCGCTGCGCGACATTCTCGATCCGAGGCAGCGCAGTTGATGGCGCTCGCAAGTGTCGACACTGCGCCGGAAACGGCCACGAGTGACACAACCGTGCTCGGCGTCAACGATCTGCGCACCGTCTTCTTCACCGGGCGCGGACTGATCAAGGCCGTCGACGGCGTGTCGTTCGATCTGAAGTCGCATGAAGTGCTGGCGATCGTCGGCCAAGCCGTCTGCCGCAAGAGCATGACGGCTTTGTCGGTGATGCGTCTCATTTCCGATCCGCCGGGCCGGATCGTCGGCGGACGCGTCATGCTCGGTGCGCGCGATCTGCTGCAGCTCGACGAGCGGGAGATGCGTCGCGTGCGCGGCAACGACATTTCCATGATTTTCCAGGAGCCGATGACGTCGCT
>JAFAVH010000157.1 GCA_019242655.1 Methylobacteriaceae bacterium | reverse complement strand
AACGCGAGATCGTAACGAGTGGGTATACATCGAGGTTTAAGAAGGAAGGCGTTTCTTCGACGGGCTTCTGTCCTGACGACTTCAGGGAATGGGTTGGCTCAGTGGCCGAGCCCGATCTTGGAGCGATCGAAGCTTTCCTGATTGGCGATTGCAAAGCGCGCGAGACTTATCCGCGCATGATCCGTGAGCGCTCGCGCGCGCCCGTGATCGCAATGAACGAAATGCACTCGCTTGAGCAAACGCTCGACCTTTTTGCAGCGGGCGTCGATGACGTGGTGCGCAAGCCTGTTCATGTCAGGGAGATCCTGGCGCGCGTCGGTGCGATCCAACGCCGCGCGGCTCCGGTAAAGGAGCCCGCCGCCATTGTCGGCGAGATGAAGATTTTTTTCGACGGCCGCGATCCCGAGATCAAGGGCGAGACGTTTCCGCTGCCCCGGCGCGAGCGGCGCATCCTCGAGCATCTCGTGGTGAACCGCGGCAAACGGGTGACGAAGGCGCAGATTTTCAATGCGATCTACGGCCTCTTCGACGAGCATGTCGAAGAGAATGTCATCGAAAGCCACGTGAGCAAGCTGCGCAAGAAGTTGCGGCGCAAGCTCGGCTATGACCCGATCGATTCCAAGCGCTACCTCGGTTACTGCTTGCGCGGTTGCTGACCGTCTATTTGGCGAGGTGGAACGCGCCGTTCTCGACCTTGATGAAAAATACCGAACTCGGATCATAACCGTTGTGATCCGTCGGCGTCATGTTGGAGAGGCCGTTGTTCAAATAGACGTTCTTCGTCTTTTCGAGTTCGTCGCGCAGTGCCGCGCGGAATTCCGGCGTGCCGGGCTTCGCTGCCTTCAGCGCATTGGGAATCGCATTCTGCAACAGCACGAACGAATCGAAGAGATGCGCGCCAAAAATATTACCTTTCGATCCGTTGGCCTTTTCGAAGCGCGTGAGATAATCGTTGGCAACTTTCCGGAACGGGCTTGATTCCTCCAAATCGTTGGCGATCGTGAACGGCTCGCCGGAAAAGATCACGCCCTCGACGTCCTTGCCTCCAAGCTTGATGAATTCTTCCGTCGCGACGCCATGCGTTTGATAGATCGGTCCGGTGTAACCGCGCTCGCGCAGCGCCTTCTGCGGCAGGACGGCGGGCGTGCCCGCCGAGGCGATAAACACCGCGTCCGGCTTGGTCGAGATGATCTTCAGCACTTGGCCCGTCACGCTGGTGTCGCTGCGCGCATAAACCTCGTGCGTCGTCAGCGTGATATTGTGCTGCGGCAGAAGCTTTGAAAGCTCATTGTAGTAGCCCTCGCCATAAGCGTCGCTCACTCCGAGATAACCAAGCGTCTTCACGCCCTTTTTGGCGATGAAATCCGCGATGGCTTTTGCCATCAGCGCGTCGTTCGGCACGACTTTGAAAATCCACTTGCGCTTGTCGTCCATCGGCGCGACCAGAGCGCCGCTGGCGGCAATCGTCATGAGCGGCGTCTTCGATTCGAAGGCGATATCGACGAGCGGCAGCGATGTTGGCGTGAGGGAAGAGCCGATCATGGCGTCGACTTTCTCGTCGGTGATCAGTTTGCGCATGTTCTGCGCGGACTTGGTGCCGTCGGATTCGTCGTCGAGCGCGATATAGGTCACCTTCTCACCAGCGACTTCACTTGGCAGCGCGCCGACAGCTTTCATTTCCGGCTGGCCCAAAGCTGCGCCCGGCCCGCTGGCGCTCACCGTGATGCCGATCTTGATCTCCGCCTGCGCCGCTTGCAGTGCGGCGAGCGAGACCGTCAAAGCCAAAGCGGCAACCATTCCGTATCGAAGACGCATTCCTTCCTCCCTTACGTTTTTTGCATCGCCTCAATACGAGGCGCCGCCGAGCCCGAGATAGCTTTCGACGAGCCGCGGATTGTCGGTGATTTCAGCAGATGTGCCGGCAGCCGTCACCCTGCCGAGCTCTAGCACATAGGCGTAGCTCGCGATCTGCAGGGCGGCGCGCGCATTCTGCTCGATAAGCAGGATCGAGACGCCGGCGTCCTTCAGTGCCGTGATAATATGGAACACGTCCCGGACAATGCGCGGCGCGAGCCCGAGGCTCGGCTCGTCCAGCATGAGCAGGCGCGGACGCGCCATCAAGGCGCGGCCCATCGCCAACATCTGCCGCTCGCCGCCGGAAAGCGTGCCGGCAAGCTGGCGCCGCCGTTCCTGCAGGCGGGGAAACCGGGCATACGTTTCGGCAAGCGCCTGCGACCGCTCGCTGCGCGAACGGCGGAAGCCGCCGAGCAGGAGATTGTCCTCGACAGGCATCGAGGCGAACAATTCGCGCCGCTCCGGCACGAGACAAAGTCCGTCGGCAACCCGCGCTTCGAGCGAGAGATCGGCAACCGGCCTGCCATCGAACTCGATGCTGCCTTTGCCCTTCATCACGCCCATGATCGCGTTGAGCAGCGTCGTCTTGCCGGCGCCGTTGGCGCCGATGACGGTGACGATCGAGGCCTTCGGCACATCGAGCGAGACGCCATGCACCGCCTCGACGCGCCCGTAAGAAACGTGCATATCGGCGACGCTGAGCAGCGCTTCGCTCACGCGACTCCCCCGAGATAGGCTTCGAGCACACGCGGGTCGTTGCGAACGGCTCTCGGTTCGCCTTGCGCGATCTTTTGGCCGAAATCGAGCACGACCAATCGATCGGCGAGGCTCATGACGAAATCCATGTCATGCTCGACGAGCAGCACGCTCATTCCTTCGGCGCGCAATTCGCGTAGGAGACGCGCCAGTTCTTTTTTCTCGCCGACGCGCAGTCCCGCCGCGGGCTCATCGAGGAGAAGAAGGAGCGGGTCGAGACAAAGCGCGCGTGCAATCTCAACGAGGCGCAATTGTCCGAGCGACAAGCTGCCGGCGAGCATCAAAGCCTGCTCGCCAAGTCCGACGCGTTCCAATTGCCGCTTCGCGTTGGCGAGAAGCGCGGCGTCTTCGCCCCTTTCGAGGTGCGCAAACGCGCGCAATGTGCCAGCCGAGCCGCGCAGATGCGCACCGAGCGCGACATTCTCGATGACACTCATGTCGGGTGCGAGATGCACGTGCTGGAAGGTGCGGCTGATGCCGCGCCGCGCAACGTCCTGCGGGTTGTCGCCCGCGAGCAGATGGTCGCAAAACACGATCGTGCCGCCGGTCAGCGGCTGAACGCAAGTGAGCAGATCGAACGTCGTGCTCTTGCCCGCACCGTTCGGGCCGATCAGGCCGAGGATTTCGCCGGCTGCGACCTCGAAGCTGACGTCATTCACCGCGATCAGACCGCCGAACGTTTTGCGCGCGGCACTGACTTGCAGCAGCGCCGTTCCCGGCGCGGGCTTCGGTCGCTGCGGGAGTGCGGAGTCCGCTGCTCGCGGCAATCTCGGCGGGGACGCCGGGCCGGCGATCAGCGGCCACAGGCCTTGCGGCGCCGTCTCGAGCACCAGCACGAGAATGGCGCCGAAAACGATCGTCTCGTAATTGCCGGTCGAGCCGATGATCCACGGCAGAATGTTCTGAAGCTGATCCTTCAGTATAGTCACCGCGGCGGCGCCGAGAATCGCGCCATAGATGCGCCCGGCGCCGCCGATCACAGCCATGATCAGATATTCGATGCCGGTATTGACGCCGAATGCACCTGGGCTGACCGAACGCTGGAAGTGCGCGTAAAGCCATCCGGCAAGGCCGGCGAGCACCGCGGAATAAACGAACACGATGAGTTTCGCGCGCGGTGCATTGACGCCGAAAGACTCGGCCGCGACCGCACCGCGCCGCAATGCACGGATGGCGCGTCCGATGCGGCTGTCGAGCAGATTGCGTGTGGCTATGATCATCATCACCACCGCGATCCAGACGACCACAAAATACTCGCGCGGATCGATCAGCGCATGCGTGCCGATGCGCAATGGCGGCACGCCGGAGAGGCCGTCATGCGCGCCGAGCGTGCTCGAATTGCCGAAGACATAGAAGAGCGCGATGCCCCAGGCGATCGTGCCGAGCGGCAAATAATGGCCGGAGAGGCGCACGGTGAGTGCGCCGATGAGCAATGCGCCGAGCGCGGTAACAAGCAGCGAGACGGGGAGGGTGAGCCAGGGCGAGACGCCATAGTCGAGCGTCAGAACCGCACTCGTATAAGCGCCAAAGCCGACAAAGGCAGCTTGGCCGAACGACGTCATGCCGCCGACGCCCGTGAGCAGGACAAGACCGAGTGCGACGAGGCTCGACAGGCCGATATAGTTGAACAGCGTGATCCAGTAGGGCGGCAGCAAGCCGGTAAACGGCGCAACGAGCGCAGCAAGCGCGAAGAACGGGGGCAGCCATTTGCGCACCGCCGGATTCACTCCTCGTCCTCCAGATGCGAGGAGCGCAGCGAGCGCCAGACAAGGACCGGCAGGATGATCGTGAAGACGAGGACTTCTTTGTACGTGCTCCACCAGAACGATGAAAAAGATTCGACCAAGCCGACGCCGAGCGCCGCCAGCGCGGTGATCGTGTAGCTGGCAAGCCCGCCGACGATCGCGGCGACGAAGCCTTTGAGGCCGATGAGAAATCCGCTGTCGTAGTAGATCGCGGTGATCGGGGTGATGAGAATACCGGACACCGCGCCGATGAGCGCCGCCATGCCGAACGCCACTTGCCCCGCAACCGAGGTCGGAATGCCGACAAGTCGCGCGCCAAGTCGATTCGAGGCGCAGGCGCGCAACGCTTTGCCGGTCAGCGTCAGCCCGAAGAATAGCGCGAGCCCTGCAAGGAGGACGAGAGTCACGACGATGACGGCGACGCTTTGTCCCGTGATGATCAGCGCGCCTGCCGTGAAACTCGCGTCGGAAAGTGCTGCCGTGCGCACGCCTTCGGGCCCGAAGAAGGCGAGGCCCAATCCGACCAGCGAGAGATATACGCCGAAAGAGGCAATGAGCAGGACGAGCACGCTTGCCTCCGCCAAAGGCTCGAACGCGATGCGGTAAATCAGCGGCCCCATCGGCACGACGAGCAGGAGCGTCAGGATCGTGTTCGCCGCCAGCCCCAGTTTCAGCGGGGCAATGAATTTGGTCACGGCGATCAGAATCAGCGGCACCATTATTGTGGAGGCGATCACCTTAAGGAAGCGCGTGCCATTCATCTCGCGCCAATGCCAGACAATGCTGGAAATTGCCGCGAGAAACCCGAGCGCGACGAGCAACCATAGAGTTGGCGGCACGCGGCCTGCTTCGAGCGCGGCGACCGTCAATCCCGCGAAGGCAACAAACTCACCTTGCGGCACGAGGATGACGCGCGTCACGGCAAACACAAGCACGAGCGCGATCGCGACCAGCGCGTAAATCGCACCGTTGATCACCGCGTCTTGCACGAGGAACAGAACGATCGTCGAATCCAAGACGATCAGTCTCCGCGGACCAATGGCAAGGCGGTGAACATTAACGCCATAAATAACTCGTCGACCCAGAGGCAAATGCATCTGCCCTGGACCCCGGACCGCCTTCGGCGTCCGGGGATGTGGTCCGCGCTACGCTGCACAAGTCGAACCCCCAGCCATTCTTGTTGCTTGCGCCGATCTTACAGAGGCGTGACTTCGACCGGCAAGGTCGCGAGCGAGCGCAAAGTGTTATTGAGCTTGCGCTTTGGTTCGCCGACGATCTCGATGCGCTTCACGCGTTCGGCCAGCGCGCCCAGCATCATCTCCGCTTCGAGCCGCGCCACCATCTGCCCAACGCAGACATGGATGCCGTTGCCGAGCGCGACATGGCCGGTTGGCCGTCGACGGACGTCGAATTTTTCCGGCTCCTCCCACCGGCGCGGATCGCGATTGGCGGAGGAAAGGAACAGCAGCACCTTTTCGTCCTGCGGGATTTCGATGCCTTCGATGTCGACCGGCTGCGTGGTCGTGCGGAAGAACGTCTGCACCGGTGATTCCCATCTCAGTACTTCGTCGAAGGCGACTTTCAAGAGCGACGTGTCGTCGAGCAGAATCTGCCACTGATCGGGATGGGTGGCGAAGGCGAGGATCGCCGAGCCGAGCCCGTTGACTGTCGTGTCGAGCCCGGCGGTGAGAAGCGCACGCACCAGAATGTGCGCCTCGCTCTCCTCGATCTCGCCGCGGTCGTAAGCTGCCCAGATTGCCGCGCCGAAACCTTGTGGGGCGAGACGCTCGCGCGCGCAGCTCTCGAAAATCCATTCAAGTGCCGGCTTGCACGCCGCTTCCGACGCACGAAACAGCGCGTTGCGCGGTCCGAATGAGTTGAACAGCATATTTCCGTAGGGCAGCAGGTTCTCGCGCCCGTCAGGGCGAAGTCCTACAGCGTCTGGGAAGACCTGCAGCGGATAGGCGTCGGCAAGATCGGCGATCGCGTCGAAGCGCCGCCTCGCAACGAGCCGGTCGGCGAGTTTCGCCGCCTCGGCGCCAAAGGTCTCGCGCAGACCTCTGAGGGCGGGCGCGGCGAGCACGCGGTTCATCACGGTGCGCGTGCGCGTGTGGAGCGGCGGATCGACTTCGAGAAGCAGGCTTTTTGGGCGCCAGGGGCGTCCTTTGCGGAAATCGTCGATTCCGACGCCGGCGCCCGAGGAGAATGTCTGCCAGTCGGCGAGCGCTGCCGAAACCTGTTCGTGCCGCGCCATCGTCCAGATGCCGTAGCGTTCCAGCCGAACTACGGGGCCGGCTTCGCGGAGTTCCTCATGGAACGGATAGGGGTCGGTCAGGAACGCATCGGAGAACGGGTCGATATCGGAGACGGGATGGCGGGTCGCGGTGGTGAGCAAGGGCGTCGTCCGGATGTTTCTTTGCCCGCAGTCTAGATGCTAATGACGCCCCTGTCTCAGCCCGCAGAATATGGACGAGCAATCGCCGATGCTCCAACTTTACTATGCCGCCGACACTTGCTCGCTCGCGTCCCATATTGCGTTGGAGGAAGCCGGCGCCGATTACCAGCTCGCGCGGATCAGTTTCGCGCAAAACGAGCAGCGCTCGCCTCAATATCTCGCGATCAATCCGAAAGGTCGCGTGCCGGCACTGGTCACCGATCGCGGCATTCTGACGGAAACGCCGGCGATGCTAGTCTTCATCGCCCAGATTTTCCCGCAGGCGCATTTGGCGCCGCTCGATAATGCTTTCGCCTTCGCCGAGATGCAGGCCTTTAACTCGTTCCTGTGCTCGACCCTGCACGTTGCCCATGCGCACCGCATGCGTGGCTCTCGCTGGGCCGACGACGAGGCGGCGATCGAATCCATGAAGCGCAAGGTGCCGGACTCCGTCCGCGGCTGTTATGAGCTCATCGAACGCCACATGTTCCGCGGTCCGTGGGCCATGGGCGAGGCATATACGGTTTCAGATCCCTACCTTTTCACGATCGCCCAATGGATGGAGGGCGACGGCGTCGATCCCATGAGCTTCCCGCGCGTCGCCGACCATCGCCGCCGCATGTCGGAGCGCCCGGCGGTGCGCAAGGCGCTGGCAGCCGAAGCGGCCTGATGCGCCGCTCCCGCGTTCGGCCTATATGACGGCGATGCCGCAAGCCGCCCCTGCCTCGAATACGCCGGAACTGACGGTATCCGAGCTCTCCGCCGCTCTGAAGCGGACGGTGGAGGACCGTTTCGGCTATGTCCGCGTGCGCGGCGAAATCTCGAACTATCGCGGGCCGCACTCCTCCGGGCATGCCTATTTCTGCCTGAAGGACCAGGGCGCGCGGCTCGACGCGGTCGTGTGGAAGACGACGTTGCAGCGGCTGAAAACCAAGCCGGAAGAGGGGCTGGAAATCATCGCGACCGGGCGGGTCACAACCTTTCCCGGTAAATCCTCCTACCAGATCGTCATCGACGCGATCGAGCCGGCGGGCATCGGCGCGCTGATGGCCCTCCTCGACGAACGCCGCCGTCGGCTTGCAGCCGAAGGCCTGTTCGATGCCGGCCGCAAGCGGCCGATTCCCTATCTGCCCGCTGTGATCGGCGTCGTCACTTCACCAACCGGCGCCGTCATCCGCGATATCGTCCATCGCATTCGCGACCGTTTTCCGCGTCGCGTGATCGTCTGGCCGGTGCGGGTACAGGGCGAGAGCTCCGCGGCCGAAGTCGCTGCCGCGATCCGCGGCTTCAACGTGCTTCACGCAGGCTTCCCACGACCGGACGTGCTCATCGTCGCGCGCGGCGGCGGCTCGCTCGAAGACTTGCTCGGTTTCAGCGATGAGCTTGTCGTGCGCGCAACGGCGGAGGGCGTAATCCCGCTTATCTCCGCGATCGGTCACGAGACAGACACTACGCTGATCGATCACGCCGCCGATCTGCGCGCACCCACGCCGACCGGCGCCGCCGAAAAGTGCGTCCCCGTCCGTGCCGAACTGATGGAAGCTTTGGGCAATGCCGGCACACGTCTCGCTGCCACAAGCCGTCGGCATGTCGAACGGCAGCGAAACGATTTGCGGGCGCTTGCGCGCGCGCTGCCAACTGCGGAGAGCACGATCGCCGCGCCACGCCAGCGGCTCGATGCGGCAACCCGCGGCTTGGAACATTGCGTCGGCAGGGCCATCGACTCGCGGCGCCTGCGCATCGGCAAAGCCGCGCATCTGCTTGCGCGCCACTCGCCGCAAGCCGAGTTTGCCGCGGCGCGTGGCCGGCTCGACGGGGCCGCGAAGCGACTCGCCGGTGCGTATGCCGCGGCGTTGCGCTTTGCGGCGCAGCGCAACGCCAATGACCGCGCCCGGCTCGTTTCGCTAAAGCAGCGGCTCTCGGCGCGGACGCAAAGCGGCCTCGATCTCAATCGCGAACGCATCGTCGTCCTGCAAACACGTCTGGTTCGGGCGCAAAAGGGCTGCGACGAACGCCGCCGCGACAGGCTTATCAGCCTCGCGCAGCTCCTCGGTACGCTCGGCTACCGTTCCGTTCTGGCGCGCGGTTTCGCGCTTGTTCGCGACGTGAACGGGCGTCCGCTTCGCCGCGTCAGCGAGCTCGAGCCTGGCGATCGCATGAGCCTGCAATTTGCCGACGGCTACATGCCCGCGGTCGCCGGAGAAGCGCCGGGACGCTTGCGGCCGACGCCACGGCGCGCTGCGAGGCCGCCGGCGGCGAGCCAGGAATCGCTGTTCTGACCCATGCGGCTCGCGTTGTTCGCGGATATCCACGGCAATCGCGAGGCGTTCGATGCGTGCCTTGATCATGCGCACCGGCGCGGCGCCGATCGTTTCGGCTTCATGGGCGATCTTGTCGGCTATGGCGCCGATCCCGGCTACATCGTCGACAAAGTGGCGGAATATTGCGAACGCGGCGCCTTCGCCATTCTCGGCAATCACGATGCGGCAGTGCTGCGCGAGAATGACAACATGAATGACTACGCGCGTGCGGCGATCGACTGGACGCGCGAGGAGCTGGACGATCTGCAGAAGACGTTCCTTGAACGCCTGCCGCATACGCTCGAAAAGGAATACGTCCTGTTCGTTCATTCCGATGCAAGTGCGCCTGCCGATTGGAATTATATCACCGATGAAGGGGCAGCTGAGCAGTCGATGCACGCGACGCCAAAGCCGGTGACGATCTGCGGTCATGTGCATGTGCCGCAGCTCTACCGGCAAACAGGCGGGGGCGTGACCGCCGGCGCGGTTCCGCGGGCAAACGAGCCGATCGTTTTCGAGCTCGAAAGCAAATCGCTTGCCGTCCTGGGCTCGGTCGGCCAGCCACGCGATGAAAATCCAAACGCCGCCTACGCCCTCTATGATGACAGCGAGATGAGTCTCACCTATGTGCGTGTCGACTACGACATCGAGCGCGCGGCGCAGAAAATCCATGCTGCCGGTCTGCCGCGGCTTCTCGCGGCGCGGCTTTTCATCGGGCGGTAGAGCACATGAATCAGTACGAACGCCGCCCCTATGATGCCGGAGAGGCGGACGTCGAATATCTCGACGGTGATTTCAAGGTGCGCCGCCCCGGTGCTTATGTGCGTTGCGCCGTGACACGCCAGCCGATCCCGCTCGAGGAACTCAAGTACTGGAATGTTGAGCGGCAGGAGGCGTATGCAAGCCCGGAGGCCAAGCTCGCGCGGCTGGGGATCAAGCTGTAGTTTTTGCGCGCAGCGCTGACTGGAGCAAGTTTGTCACGGTTTCCGCATCATCGAAGACGAGCTCGATCGCGAGTGTCTCCGCGTCGGCGCGATGAGCGGCATCTATCCGCGCGAGGTCTTTCTCCGTCGTGATCAGCTGCGCATTGTAGCCGCGTGCTTCCTCGCGCAAGGCGGCGAGTTCGCGGAATGTATAGGCGTGGTGATCGGGAAAGGGACGGCGCGCGCGGACATCGGCGCCGATTTGCTCCAGCATCGCAAAGAATTTTTGTGGCCGGCCGATACCGGCGAAGGCGACGACAGGCTTTCCGCGGAGGCGCTCGACGTCGCCTGCTTTCGGCATCAAGCGTGCGGCTAGAACGGGCTTACCGGCCGCGCTCGCCACGCGCGCGATTTCGCGCCCGCGCTCGCCGGGTCCTGCGATAATTAAGGCATCAACATGTGGCAGTTGCGCCTCTAGCGGCGCCCGCAACGGCCCGGCAGGAATTGAAAGGCCGTTGCCGACGCCGACCTCGCCATCGACAACGGAAATCGCGAGATCGGGCTCGACCTGCCGGCTTTGCAAGCCGTCATCGAGCACCAGCGCGCCCGGATTGACGGCACGCCGCGCGAGCCAGCCGGCCTCGACGCGATCGGCGCCGACAATCACCGGCGCTTTGCGCGCGAGCAAGAACGGCTCGTCGCCGACATCGCGGGCGTGGTGCTTCGCGGGATTGACGAAACGCGGCGCGCGGTGCCCTGCCGCCGCGCTGCCATAGCCACGCGACAAGATGGCAGGTTGCTCGCCGGCCGCAATGAGCAGGCGCACAATCGCTTCGACCGCCGGCGTCTTGCCGGGTCCACCGAGCGCGAAGGCGCCGACCGTGATCACGGGGATTTCAAATCTGACGCCACGCCGACGCATGCGTCCGGCGGTCTCCGCGCCATAGAGTTCGCCAAACGGCTTCAACAAACGCGCCGCAAGCGTCGGATGTGGTTCCCACCAGAAATCCGGAGTGCGCCATTCGATCACGCGCGGCTCGCCAGGTAAGGCGCGATCGCCTGCATCACGCGCGCTGTCGCGCCGCTTTGCTCTTCGGCGATGCGCGCCGCATGTCGCGCGGTACGGCGCAGCGTCTGCGCGTCCGAGAGAAGCCGTGCGACGACATTGCTCAATGCCTGCCGATCCTCGACGGCAAACGCACCTGCGCCGTCGTCGAGTGCCGCGTAGGCTTCGCGAAAATTGCCGACGTGAGGCCCGTGCAGAATGGCGCAATTCAGTTTTGCCGCCTCGATCGGATTCTGGCCGCCGCCATTCGCCGAGAGGGAGCGGCCGATGAAGGCGAGCTTGCAAAGTCGATACACGAGGCCGACTTCGCCAAGCGTGTCGGCGAGGTATATGTCCGTATCGTTGCCGACGCCGCCGCCGCGCGAGCGGCGTAGCACGCGCAATCCTTTGCCGACCAGCATCTGCGTAATCGCGGCGGCGCGCTCCGGGTGACGCGGCGCGACGATGGTCAGAAGCGAGGGAAACCGCGCCTGCAGCGCCAGATGCACGTCGGCGACGATCTCCTCTTCGCCTTCATGCGTGGAGATTGCCGCCCAAACGGGACGCGCACCGACGCGGCCTGTTAAGGCCGACAATTCTGCGGGGTCGGCCGGGGGCGGGGTTGTGTCGAATTTTGTATTGCCGGCAACGCGTACTTTTTTTGTGCCGAGCTTGGCAAAACGCTGCGCATCCTCTCTCGTCTGTGCCAGGCACAAATCAATCGACCCGAACGCATCTGCCGCTGCTTTGCGCGCCCTTTTCCATCGCGAGAACGATGCCGGCGACAGACGCGCATTGACGATCACCAGCGGCAGCCGCCGTTTCCTTATCGCGCGAAAGATGTTCGGCCAAATCTCCGACTCGGCAAAAAACACGATGTCCGGACGCCAATGATCGAGAAAACGCAACGCATATTGGTAGACATCGAGGGGAAAGAATTGATGGACGGCACCCGCTGGCAAACGTTCGCCGAGCACGCGGGCGGAGCCAATCGAGCCGCTCGTCATGACGATATGAAAACCTCGGCCGATGAACTCTTCCATGCAGGGCATGAGCGACAAGCATTCGCCGATGCTTGCCCCGTGCATCCAGACGATTCGCCCCTGCGGCCGTGGATGTCCGGCAACACCGCGGCGTTCATCGACGCGTCCCGTATCCTCCTTGCCTTGTGCGACCCGGCTCCACAAAAATAGCGGTGCCAGAGGCCGGCAAGCGGACGTGATGAAAGAATAGGTAAGAAGCGCGAGCGAGCGCTTCATCAGCTTTCAGGTTCGAGCAATCGGTGAAGATGTACGACGAAGTAGCGCATCTGCGCATTGTCGACGGTCTGCTGCGCCTTCGCTTTCCATGCGGCTTTCGCTTCGGCGAAGTTCGGATAGATGCCGACGACGTCGAGTTGGGCGAGATCACGAAAATGTATGCCCTCGATATCGTCGAGTTCGCCGCCAAAAACGAGATGCAGGAGTTGCGGCGACTTGGTTTCCGTGGCGCTCATGACATGCCCCCCGTTTGGTATCAGCGCACCGGCAAGCCCTTTGCGCGCCGTGCCGTATCGACCAGTTCAGACTGGAAAGCAGCCGGCGCCGCAACAAGAGCGGCATGGCGCGGCGTCTCGCAATTATAGCGCGGTTGATTGCCGTCGAGATCGGTCAGGCGTCCGCCCGCCTCGTTGAGGATGAGATCGGCTGCGGCAATGTCCCAGTCGTAAGATTTGTCGCCGACAAGCCCGGCATCGATGCGTCCGGACGCGATGCGCACGAGCCGCATGGCAAGCGACGCCATCTTCGGGAACGGCACGATGTCGGCGCCGGCGCCGCGGACGCTTGCGACGAAGCCTTGCGGACCGGAAAGGGTTGCGCCGTGCAAAGTGGCACGCCGGGCAACGTGAATGGGTTCGCCATTGAGCCGCGCGCCGCGCCCGCGTGCGGCGCTATAGGTCTCGTCGATCGCCGGTGCGTGAACGACGCCCGCGATCGGGCGGCCCTCATGCGCCAAGGCGATCGATACGGCCCATTGCGGATCGCCATTGGAGAAGCCGCGCGTTCCGTCGATCGGGTCGACGATCAGGACAAGCGGCTTCGTTAGCCGGGCCGGGGAATCGGCAATCTCTTCGGACAGCCATGCAGCGTCGGGCACGATTTGGCGCAGGCGCTTTTCCAGGAAATGATCGACGAGAATGTCGGCTTCGGTAACCGGTGAGCCGCCGGTCTTGTGATTGATGTTGGCGTGCGTGCGCTCGCCATGACGAAAGTAGCGCAGCGCGATCTCGCCGGCCTCGCGGGCGGCCTCGTTCATAGGCCCGATGAGCGCCTCGGCGTCGAGTTCAATCAGCGGGACCATTGCGCTCCGGTTTCACACCGAGACCTAGAGAAGCCGGTTGCGGCATGCAAGCGACTTGCCCGACCTACGAACCCGATCCCAACGGAATCGTTCAAATTGCGCGAATTGCCAAAAACGGGTGTTGTTCATGGCGTCAGAAACATGCGTCAAACCCATGATTTTACGACCTATTCACCAGCCAGATTAGGCATTTGCGGCGGCCCTCGCCGGGTAAGTTTCGCAGGTCACGAACGAACCCGCGAGAGTCCCATGCCGTTGCTGCAAACCGTCGACGAGACTGCTCTCACGCGAAACGACGCGCG
>JAFAVH010000120.1 GCA_019242655.1 Methylobacteriaceae bacterium | reverse complement strand
TCGCGACAAGGCGAAGGCGATGTATGACGAGCGGTTCTGCCGGATGTGGGAATTCTATTTGACCGGTGCGCGGTTCGCATTCCTGTACGAGCATCACGTCGTCTGGCAGATCCAGATCGCCAAGGATATCTACTCACTGCCGCATATTACGCGCGATTATATCGCCGCGCGAGAAAACGAGCTGCGCAAGCGCGAGAGCCCGCCGCCCGATTTGCGGCTCGCCGGTCAATGAAGGCCGCGCCGGCGCAGAGACGGTTGGTGCCCGCTTGAGATCGCTGCTCGAAGACGCGGATTTCAACCAATCGCCGCCTTTTGCCGATGTCGATCTCGCCGCCCTCGACGCGCCGCTGATCGATGCGGCACAACGCGCGCAGCTTGATGTGAACGCGCTCTGCGCTTTCGCCCACGATTGGGGATCGGCCGAAAGTTTCGATCTCGCGCGGCAAGCGAACGAAAACCCGCCGAAACTTCGCGTGACCGACGCAAAGGGCCACCGCGTTGATAAAGTCGAGTTCCATCCGGCCTATCACGCCTTGATGGCAAAGAGCATGAATTACGGCATTCATTGCTCGGCATTCGACGGTACGCGAGACGGGAAAGCATTCACGAACCGTGCGGCGCAATTCTACATCGCGAACCAGGTCGAGAACGGTCATTTCTGTCCGCTCACGATGACGCATGCAGCTGTTGGCGCTCTGCGGGCAGAGCCGGGGCTGCTCGACCGATGGATGCCGAAGATCACCGGCCGCACGTACGATCCGGCACAAAAGCCGTGGTGGGACAAACCGAGCGTGACGCTCGGCATGGGCATGACCGAGCGTCAGGGCGGGACTGATGTGCGCGCCAACATCACGCGTGCAATATCGCAAGGCGATCACGCCGAGATCACCGGCCACAAATGGTTCATGTCGGCGCCGATGTGCGACGCCTTCCTAGTGCTGGCGCAAGCCGAGGGTGGCCTCACCTGCTATCTGATGCCGCGCTTCAAACCCGATTGCAGCTCGAATGCGATCCGCTTCCAGCGGCTGAAGGACAAGCTCGGCAACCGCTCCAATGCATCGTCGGAAGTCGAGTTTCATGGCGCTTACGCCGAGCGTGTCGGACCGGAAGGCCGCGGCGTGCCGACCATCATCGAGATGGTGCAATTGACGCGCTTCGATTGCATCGTCGGATCGGCCGGCGAGATGCGCGCCGGGCTCGCACAGGCGATCCACCATATGCGCCACCGCTCGGTCTTCCAGAAACATCTCGTCGATCAGCTGGCGATGCGGGCGGTGATTGCCGATCTCGCGCTGGAAATGGAAGCAATCGTTGCGCTGTTTTTCCGCCTCGCCCGCGCGTTCGAGCGTGGCGCAGACCGTGGGGAAGCGGCGTATGCGCGTCTAATCACCCCGGCAGCAAAGTATTTCGTCTGCAAGACCGCGCCTTCGTTCATTTACGAGACGCTCGAATGCATGGGCGGCAACGGCTATATCGAGGAATTGCCGTTGGCGCGGCTCTATCGCGAGGCGCCGCTCAACGCGATTTGGGAAGGCTCCGGCAACGTGATGGCGCTCGACGTGCTGCGCGCGGTCGCCCGCCATCCCGACGAAGCGATGAGCGTGCTTGAGACGATCGCCCGCGCGACGGCGGACGTGTTCGATGCACGGCCGCTCGTGCATGCGCTTGCGAAGCTGATGCGGTCGGGAGAGGCGGAACGGCGGGCGCGATATGTATGCGAGACTTTGGCACATCTCGCGGCGCTTGCCGCCTTGTGCGAAGCAGGTTCGGACTTTGCCGCGGATTATGCCCGCACGCGGCTCGACGGCAGCGCACGCGGCACATGGGGCGTCTGCGATCTCAAAGAGAACGAGGCGGCTCTGATCGCGCGGGCTTTCGCCGCGTGATCAAATCACGATCGTCAATCGCGCTGCCGCTCTTGTAATGCCGGTATAGAGCCATCGCGCGCGATGTTCGCGGAACGCGTAGCTTTCGTCGAACAGAACGACATCATCCCATTGCGAGCCTTGCGCTTTATGCACGGTCAACGCGTAGCCGAAATCGAATTCGTCGGAGTTGCGGCGAAGCGTATAGGGAATGTCCTCTTCGCCGCCCTCGAAAAATTGCGGCAATACACCGACGCGGATCGGCTTGCTGCCGCGTGATTCTTCCGGCCGCACCGCCATCCGCACCTTGCCGCGCCGGACCATCGCGGCTTTCTCGACGGTAAAAATGCCGCCGTTGAGCAGCCCCTTCTGCTTGTTGTTCTTCAGGCAGACCAGCTTCTCGCCCGCTGCCGGCATCGTGCCAGAGAAGCCGCCGAGTTCCCGCAGCCTCTTGTTGTAAGCGCGCCGAGTCTTGTTCAATCCGACAAGCACCTGATCGGCGTTCTTCACATCCTGCGTGTCAACCTCATCGCGCCCGATCACGCGCGAGCGGCCGTAGGTGCCGCGGCTGACGCGCCCGCCGTCCCGCACGACCATCGACATGCGGATGATCGGATCGTCTGCGGCCTGGCGGTGCACCTCGGTCAGCATGATGTTTGGTTCGGCCTCGGTGAAGAAGCCGCCACCTTTCACCGGCGGCAATTGCGCGGGATCGCCGAGGACCAAAACCTTCTTGCCGAATGACAGGAGATCGCGGCCGAGCTCGGCATCAACCATGGAGCATTCGTCAATGATGATGAGGTCAACGCTTGCCGCGGCACTGTCGTCGTTGAGGACGAAGGTCGGCTCCTCGCTTTCCATGTCGCGCGGGCGGTAGATCAGACTATGGATGGTCCGCGCGTCCTTGCACCCCTTGGCGCGCATGACGAGCGCTGCCTTGCCGGTGAAGGCGCCGAAGGCAACCTCGCCATCGATATGCTCGGCGAGATGGCGGGCGAGCGTTGTCTTGCCCGTCCCCGCATAGCCGAAGAGGCGGAAGACCTGTTCGCTACCGCTCTCGATCCACTGAGAAACGGTTCTAAGTGCCGAATCCTGCTGAGGCGACCATTGCATGAGGCGCGGTGTAGAAGATTCAGTCGCTTTGTGGAAACCGCGCCTTCCCTCCCTTCAGGGGAGGGTCGATCGCGAAGCGATCGGGGTGGGTTCTATCGCACGTCGAAGATTGCGTCTCCAACCGCCTCGCGCTGCTCGGCGCCCCCCTCCGGGGAGGGAGAGTTTGCGCCGGCAGCTCTACGCCTGCATCCCCCATTTGCGCACGGTGCGTTCCTCGATCACCCGGAAGATCAAGTTTTCGACGAGAAGACCGATCATGATGACGCAGAGCAGGCCGGCGAAGACCGACGGTATCTCCAACTGGTTCTTCCGCTCGAAGATGAACCAGCCGAGCCCGCCGCCGCCGGAACTTACGCCGAAGACGAGTTCCGCCGCGATCAACGTGCGCCAGGCAAACGCCCAGCCGATTTTCAAGCCCGTCAGGATCGAGGGAAATGCCGCAGGAATGAGGATCTGCATGATGTAGCGTGGACCGCTCAGCCCGTAATTGCGCCCGACCATGCGCATCGTCTGCGAGACCGACTTGAAGCCCGAATGCGTGTTGAGCGCGACGGCCCACAACACGGAATGGATCAGCACGAACACCAAGCTGCCGTTGCCCAAGCCGAACCAGATCAGCGACAGCGGCAGAAGCGCAATCGCCGGCAGCGGATTGAACATCGAGGTCAGGGTCTCGAGGATGTCCTGTCCGATGCGCGAGCCGATCGCGAGTGCCGTCATCAGCGAGGCGATGAACAGCCCCGCCGCGTAACCCATCAAGAGGACTTTGAGCGTGTAGCCGATACGCCGGGGCAGATCGCCGGACGTCATTCCGTCCCAGAGAGCCTGCAAGGTCGCCGAGAGCGTCGGAAACAGGAGCTCGTTGTCGAGGATGCGCGCGTAGATCTCCCAGGCAAGCGCAAGCACGACAAGGATGATCACTTTGCGCAGCGCCGACTTCTCGTAGAGCCGCTCCCAAGTCGAGAGCGGCTTCTCGACGACGCCAAACTCCTGCGCGCCAACGCCCTCGCGGATGAATTCCGGCCGCATCGGCGCGGTCCCGAGCCGGCCTGCGGTTACGTCAGTCATGGACGACTTCCTCTTCAACAGAGTCCGCGAACAGAAGCGCGTGGATACGGTCCGACAGGCGTTCGCCTTCCTCGCCTTCATCATGGCCGTTGGAATTAAGTTCGGCCTTCACCTGTCCCGGATGCGGCGACAGAAGCAGGATACGGTTGCCGATCTTCACCGCCTCGGGAATCGAGTGGGTGACGAACAGGACAGTAAATTTGGTATCGTCCCACAACCGCAAAAGCTCGTCCTGCATGCGCCTGCGCGTCAACGCATCGAGTGCCGCAAAGGGCTCGTCCATGAGCAGGATGTCAGGTTCCATCGCCATGCCG
>JAFAVH010000115.1 GCA_019242655.1 Methylobacteriaceae bacterium | reverse complement strand
GTTACGCGCATCGGACGTCGAAGGCCGCGTCGTCACCAGCCTTTCGCGCCGGCCCTCGAAGGGCGACCCCGTTGCCGAGCTTCTCGCGCGCTGCCATGTCGCCGGCGCCGATATTCGTGGCAATCCTGCCTTTCATGGATCGCAGGATCTTTCCGGCCTGCCGCGCTACCCGTGGCAGCGCGAACGCTTCTGGCTGCCGCCGACGCAGGAGGACGAGTATCCGGTCACGGAGCGCGACGAGCATCCGCTGCTGGGCGTACGCCGCGGCGGTGGCGATACGGATCGCTGGTCGCGCCATATCGGCGTCGAGCTCCAGCCGTGGCTTGCCGATCATCAGGTCGGCGGCGCGATCGTGGTGCCCGCCGCCGCGCTCATCGATATGGCGCTGGCGGCGGCAGGCGCGCGCTTCCCTACCGCGGCCGCACTCGAACTGATCGATCTCGAAATCGGGCGTGCGCTGGTGATCGAGCCGGGCGTGCTGCGGGAATTGGACTTCCGCATCGGCGCCGCGCTCGACGAGTTCACCCTCGCCTCGCGTCCGCGGCTCGAGCGCGAACCTTGGACCGTACATATGAGCGGCCGCCTCGCCGCACGCGAGGAGGCAGGTACCGCGGTTGATTGGGATCTTGGCGAGATCGGCGCGAAGGAGCGTATCTTGCCTGGATCGAGGCTCTATGCGCTCGCGCACGATCTGGGCCTCGACTATGGCGGGGCGTTCCGCACGGTCACGCAGGTGGAAATCGCATCGCCGCAATCGGCGATCGTGCTGTTCGAGGAGCAGGTGCATCTCGGCGACGGTTATCTGATCGCGCCGAACCTGCTCGATGGCGCGCTCCAAGGTTTGCTCGCGCTGGCGGCGGGGCAGCTCGGCAGCGGCACCGGCGTGATGCCATGGCGGTTCGGTCGGATCCGGCTGCTCGACCGCGAAGCCTGCGCACCGCGTTCGGCGCAGCTGCGGCTGACCCGCGTTGGGCCGCGCTCTATCCGCGCCGACGTGGCGCTGATCGCAGCGGATGGACGGATCGTTGCCGAACTGCTCGAATGCTGGTTCGTGCGCGTTGCGCTCGGCGGCAAGACCTTGGGGAAGGATCCGTTCTTCCGCCCGGTGACGGTGCCGAGCGCCGACGGTGCGGCCCTTCCCCTGCCCTCGACGGCCGAAATCCTCGCGAGCATTCCGGCGGAAGGCCAGAGCGAAGCGGCGCTGCTCGCCGACGCCTATGCCTCGGCGGCAGCGCTCGAAGCACTGCGCAGCGCCGCGCCTAACGGACGCATCAACATCGACGTCATGCTAGGGGCTGGTCCGACCACGCCGCAGGGCCGCGCACTTGCGCTTGTCCTCCTTGGTTGGCTGCAGGCAGACGGCTTGGCCGAGCAGGACGAAAGCGGTTCTTGGGCCGTCGGCGACGAACTGCCACCCGCTTCCGCGATCCTGCAGAGCCTCTTCTTCGACACGCCGACCGCCGGTGCGGATGTCGCCCTGTTGGCGGCCGGAGCGGCGGCGCTTCCCGAAATGATACTGGGCGGCGCGGCTGCAGCCTTGGTGGCGCCTGCGCTGTGGGAGCAGTTGCTCTACGACTCGCCGAGCGGAACGGCGGCGGCCGACCGATTGATCGATGCCGTCGAGCGAGCCAGCGTATCGCTGCCGATCGGTCGCCCGCTTCGCATCCTCGAGATCGGCGCGCGCCGTGGGCGCTTGACGCAGCGTTTGACCGATCGCCTCGGCGAGCGGGCGCGGATCGTTGCCGCAACCGACGCCGACGATCTTCCGGCGCTCACGGACGCGCTGGCGACCCGATCAACTGCAAGGGCGATCGCTTGGGAAGATGCGCAGGATACCGGCGCGTTTGATTTGATCATTGGGCTGCACGCGCTGAGCTTCGGCGATAGCGGGGCGACGATCGACGCGATCCGACCATTGCTCGCACCGAACGGGATAGTGTTGATGGCGGAGCCGCTGCCGGCCCGAGCCTGGTCGCTGATGCGGGCCGACACGGCGTTCCGGAGCGGCCCGCAATGGCAAGCCGCCCTCGACGCCGCTGGTTTCCAAGACGCTGAGGCGCGAACGCTGCGGACCGGTTTATGGCCCATCGGCATCATCGCTGCCCGGGCATCGACGCCACTCGAGTCGGAGCAGCCTATCCCGATCGAGGATCTGTTGCTCATCGGCGCGGGTGAGCATCCCCTCGGCGAAAGGCTGCGCGCGAGGCTTGCCGCAACCTGCGCGACAACGATCGTTGCAGCGGATGCACTGCTGCCCGCCGACAGTGCCGCACGCAAGATCGCGATCCTGTTCGACGCCACGCACGCGTCACTCGCAGAAGCGCTCGCGATCATCGCTCAAGTAGCGGTGATGGCTACCGACGAAGTTGAGCGCGAAATCAGCCTCATCGTGACGGCCGAAGCCAGTGGTGATTCCTATGCGGCAGCACTGACGGGAGCACGCCGCGTGCTCGTCAACGAAGCGGCCAACCTGCGCTGCCGCATCATCCGGCTGGATCGAGATCTCGACCGCGACGAAGCGGCCACACGCGCCGCCGCCGAGCTTGCGGCGCCCGACGGCGAAGACGAGATAAGCTGGTCTGCCGCCGGCCGATCCGTCACGCGTGTGCGCACCGGCTTGCCGAGCCTTGCGGCCGCCGCGCCCGACGCCCTGCGTCTCTCGATCGAACGTCCCGGCTTGCTCGACAGCCTTGCCTGGCAGGCTGCGACGCCGGCGCAACCCGCCGCCAACGAGATCGCGATCGAGATCCATGCGACCGGCCTCAACTTCCGCGACGTGATGTGGGCAATGGGCCTGCTGCCCGACGAGGCGCTGCTCGACGGCTATGCCGGCCCCACGCTCGGGCTCGAATGCGCGGGTATCGTCACCGCCGTCGGCGCGGAGGTAGCCGGCTTCGCGCAGGGTGACCGCGTCATGGCGTTCGCGCCAGCCTCGCTCGGCACGCACACCGTGACCGCCGCGCATGCCGCGCTCGTCATTCCCGAAGGCATGGACTTCGCCTCGGCGGCGACCGTGCCGGTCGTCTTTCTCACCGTCGCCTATGCACTGGGGCAGCTCGCCCAGCTGGAGGCCGGCGAGACCGTGCTCATCCACGGTGGCGCCGGCGGGGTCGGCCTCGCAGCGATCCAGTTCGCCCAGGCTCGTGGCGCGCGCGTCTTCGCGACCGCCGGCTCGGAACCAAAGCGCGCGTTGCTCGCCAACCTCGGTGTCGAGGCGGTGCTCGACAGCCGTTCGCTGAGCTTCGCCGACGATGTTATGCGGCTGACGAACGGCGAGGGCGTCGATGTCGTCCTCAATTCGCTCGCCGGCGAGGCGATGCGGCGCAGCCTCGCGCTGTTGAAGCCCTTCGGTCGCTTCCTCGAGCTCGGCAAGCGCGACTTCTACGAGAACAGCGCGATCGGGCTGCGGCCTCTGCGCCATAACATCAGCTACTTTGCGGTCGATGCTGACCAACTTCCAGTCAAGCGGCCCGCGCTCGCCGCGCGCCTGCTCGCCGAGATCGGTGCAATGCTGCGCGAAGGAGCGCTGCGGCCCCTTCCCTATCGACGCTTCGACCTAACTGCGATCGAGCAGGCCTTCCGCTTGATGCAGGGCTCGGGACATATCGGCAAGATCGTGATCGAGCGCGGCGCGACACTCCCGCCGACGAAATTGGTTCCGCCGCCGCTCTCATTACCGAGCGATCGGACGATTGTCCTGACTGGCGGTCTCGACGGCTTCGGCAAGGAAACGGCGCGGTGGCTGGCAGCGCACGGCGCCCGCCATCTCGCGCTGATCGGGCGCCGGGGGCCGGCGACGCCGGGTGCGAATGAGTTGCTCGCGGAGTTGAGGTTCGCCGCTGTCGATGCCCGTCCTTACACCTGCGACGTCGCCGACGAAGCGTCTCTCGCGCGAACGCTCGCCGCGATCCGCGACGAGCAGGCGCCGATCGGTGGCGTTGTTCATGCGGCCGTGGCGATGGACGATGGCTTGCTCATGCAACTCAACGCCGAGCGCTTCGCCAACGCATTAAGGCCGAAGCTCGGAGGCGCGGAGCTGCTCGATCGGCTGACACGAAGCGATCCTGTCGATCTCTTCATTCTTTTCTCCTCGGTGACGACGCCGCTCGGAAACCCCGGCCAGGCGAACTACGTCGCCGCCAACGCCGCGATCGAGGCGATCGCCGAGCACCGCCATGCCGAGGGGCTGCCTGCGCTCGCCGTGCAATGGGGCCCGATCGGTGACGCCGGCTATCTCGCGCGTGAGCAGGGCGTGAGCGATTTGCTCGCACGTCAGCTCGGCGGCCAGCATCTGAGCGCACGCGAAGCACTCGACGCGCTGCCGGCGCTGCTCGCCACCGGGGCGCCGGTCGCGGGTTTCGCGCCGGTGCGCTGGAGCGCCTTGCGTGGACGGTTGCCGCTGCTCGCGACAACCTTGTTTGAAGAGATTGGCGGCGCAGCGAACGACGAGGGCGCCGAGATCGACCTGCGCGCGCTGATCGCGAACGCTTCGCCCGAGGAAGCGCAGGCGCATGTCGCGACGATGCTCATCGAAGAGGTCGCGCGGATCATGAAGCTTGCGACCGATCGCATCGAGCCGCAACGCGCGCTCGCCGAGCTCGGCATGGACAGCCTGATGGCGGTCGAGCTCCGCCTCGCAGTGGAGCAGCGCTTCGGGATCAGCGTGCCGCTGCTCGCGCTTTCGGAGGGCGCGACGGTTACGGCGATGGCCGCGCGCATCGTGCGCAGTATGGGCGGCGGCGAGGGCCTCCCCCCCGAGAATGTCTCGACGCTCGTCGGGCGCCTTGCCCGGCACGAGCGCGGAACCGTCGAGCACGATCCCGCTGATCGGCTCAAGAGACCGGCGGAGCACACCTTCGCCGCAGCGGCTGCCGCAATGCCTTGATTTCGCCCCGCTCGCTGTGCGAATCGGCGGCGGCATGAGCAAGGGTTTGGGCTTGTCGGATGCCGCCAAGGCGCGGCTGGTCGCGAGGATGGGCACGCGTCCACCGGAACCGTCGGCTGACGTGCGGCCTTTGCCCAAGCCGATGCTTGGGCAGACGGATGTCGCAGCCGAGATTGCGATGGTGCGGCGCGCCGGCGAGGCGCTCGGCATCCGCAATCCGTTCTTCCGCGCCCACGACGGCGTCCCCACGGCGCAGGCGATGATAGACGGCGCGCGCTTCGACAATTTTGCGTCCTACAACTATCTCGGCCTTAACGGGGATCCGCGGGTCGCACGTGCGGCGAAGGACGCCATTGATCGCTACGGCACGTCAGTCTCGGCGAGCCGCATCGTCTCCGGCGAACGGCCCATCCATCGCGAACTCGAACGCGCGCTCGCGGATATCTACGACGCCGAAGACGCGCTCACCCTCGTCTCGGGCCATGCCACGAATGTCACGGTGCTTGGTCATCTCGTCGGCCGCCGCGATCTCATCCTGCATGATGCGCTCAGCCACAACAGCATCGTCCAGGGCGCGCTGGCGAGCGGCGCGCACCGCCTCGCCTTCCCGCACAACGACCTCGACGAGCTGGAGCGCATGCTCAGCCATTCGCGCGTCGCCGCGGACCGCGCGCTCATCGTGATCGAGGGGCATTACAGCATGGACGGCGACGTTCCCGATCTCGCGCGGATCGTCGAGATCGCGAGACGGCACCGCGCACATCTGATGGTCGACGAAGCCCATGCGCTAGGCGTCCTCGGCGCGACCGGGCGCGGCATTGCCGAACATGCCGGCGTCGATCCCGGCGAGGTCGACGTCTGGATGGGCACACTGAGCAAGACGCTCTCAGGCTGCGGCGGCTACATCGCCGGATCTCGCGAGATCGTGGACTATCTGCGCTGCTCGGCGCCGGGCTTCGTCTACTCGGTCGGCTTGCCGCCACCAATCGCCGCTGCGGCGCTCGCCAGTCTCGAGATCCTGCGCGCCGAGCCGGAACGCGTGCGCCGGCTGCACGCGAACGGCGCGCATTTCCTCGCGGAAGCGCGGCGGCACGGCCTCGATACCGGCGCCTCGATCGGCGCGGCGATCGTGCCGGTGATGACCGGCAGTTCGATCGTCGCCGCGCGCGCCGCCGATCGCTTATTCGATCGCGGCATCGAGGTGCAGCCGATCCTCTATCCCGCCGTGCCCGAGCAGGGTGCGCGGCTGCGCTTCTTCCTCTCCTCGGAGCATGAAGCAGAGCGTCTCGATCACGTCGCTGCGACGGTCGCCGAGGTGATGACTGGATCGCGCGCCGAGAAGATCGATCTTGCTGCATTGGCCGGGCGACTGGCGGAAGAATGAAGCGGCGGAGTTCAGACGTCTCGTCAATCGATCGATCTGGTACACGAGCGACTAGCCGCCAAGTCGCTTAAGGACCAATCGTTCCACTAGCCGTTCTCGGCCCAGCGGCGGTGATGCTCCAGGACTGCCTCGTAGTAACCATAGCCGGGCTCCCGTGCGAGCGCATGCTCCATCGCCTCCACCGCCTCGTGAAAACGGCCGAGGGTCCATAGAAGGTGGGCCTTCTTTTCGTAGCCATGTCCGCAGTCCGTCACCAACTGAAAAGCCCGGTCGAACAGTGCGAGCGTTTGCTCATGATCCGGGTGGTCGAGCCGCGCGCACGCCTGGTGAAGGTCCGGACACCATTGGTTGCGCATATAGCGCAGCACGTATTCTTCGAACGTGAACCTACCTTCATGCAAATGGTAGAAGCGCGGCTTGGAGCCTAGGTAATTGAGTCTGAAATAAGCAGTCACCGCGGGATGGATTGGCGCGTCATGGAATGGCGTGAAAGGATGATGAAGCTCTCGCGCAAGCGCTGCGTCAATCTCATCGAGCGCGATGTCCATCCTAGCGTAGACTTGCCTGGCGAGGTGATCGAACAAGGTTTTCTCGAGGTGACCTTGCGTTCGGAAGAGGCGCTCGCACTGCAAGCGTTCGAGAATGAAATCGGCAGTCGTCATTCCCGTCGCGGCGTCTCGGACGCGCTGCTGATCTACCATGATCTCGAACAGGCGCGACAGATTGGTTTCGCGCACCACGTCATGCGCGAGGTAGCGATCGAGCGCCTCTTCGGGAGCGACACCGTCGCGAATCATTCGGTTGAGAAAGCGGTCTCCGACTTCCGGGTCATAGGGACCGCTCGTCATGAACGGCGTGACGGGATTGTCCGGACGTGGCTCGTTTCCATAAGGCCAAAGAAAGCTGCCGCGGACGTCCGGAAACCTTATGACTTTGGCTCCGGCTCGTGGCCGGTCCAGTTCCGCGCCCATCGGGCCGGTGAACAGCTGAGCGATCACGATGTCGGCTTCCGCCAGAGCGCGGTTGCTCTCGGCCAGCGAATCCCGTTTCCACCCGTCCACGAACACGGTCGCCTGACCAAGCCGCGAACCGAAGTAGCGGTCATAGATGAACCAGAGCGAGTGAGCCTGGCAGTTGCCCACGAAGGCGATCTTCAACGCTTGTCCATCCTCCGGAATGCGACGGCGGCATCTATCCACTCTTACGCGGTGCACGGCAACAATCAGGTCGCCGCCAGGCCACGGCGGCTTACTCCTTCCTCGGGGCGCTGCTATGCGCCAATCATGAGCCGGCCGTATTCGATCATCTTTGCAGTCGCCGCGCTGCTCGTGTCGGCATGCAGCCGCCCCGACGCCAATCTGCAGCGGCAAGTCCGGGTTCTTCAGGCGGAACTGGCCGAGACGCAGGCCAAGCTCGAGCAGGTCGAAAAAGCGGATGCTGCCGCTTCGAACGCGCAGATGGCGCAGGATTGCTGCGGCGCGCAGGACGATAGCGGCGGCGACGTGCTGCCAGGAAATGAAGCGGGATACCAGAAGCCAGGCGTTCACCCGCTGAAGCCTCCGCCTCCCTCAAAGCAATCGGCTCCCGACCTGTCCGCGGAACCCTGAGCCAAGTCGGTCGACTGCAGCGCTGCAACAATCGCCTGTGCCTGCAACAGCGCGCTAATGGCCGCCCATGGCAAGTCTCACATGCTACCCAGGGAGAACGGTCTAATCGTGCTGAGAGCGCCTGCTGCTGCTCGACAAGCATCTAAAATCGAGCGCGAACCGCCGTCACACGCCATCCGACGCAGCTCCGCGGTAGGGGTGCGCCGCTGCCATCCCTTGCGCAGCTTGGATTGCCCTTTAAGCCGGCACGAGGAGCTCCCGTCATCCCCCACTGAGGCGGACGCCGTACACGCGCCAACAGAAAGCGGTTCATGAAGGAAGCTGAGGTTGTCCTCGATCTTTCGCGGTTGCTGTCGCGACTGCTGCACTCGACGCCGACGGGTGTGGATCGCGTTGAGATGGCCTATGCCCGCGGCCTTCTCGAGCTTCTGCCGGAGCGGCGGGTGGCGTTCGCCGCCGTCCACCCGAGCGGCGTCTACGGCCGATTGCGCAGAGACGCGGTGCTCGCCTTCCTCGCCGCGACCGAGGAGCGCTGGGACCAGGCAGGCGGCGGCGACGGCAGATCGCGTCGGTTCGCCGCGTATTGGTGGCTTCGGCTCTCGCCTAGCTTGCGCTTCCCCAAGCCGCCGGCGAGCGGCGCGCGGCGGGTCTATCTTCAGGCATCGCCTAACAATCTCACGCAGCCCAACCTAGTCGCCGATATCTTGCGGCGCGAGCGAGCGCGCTTCGTCTGCCTGGTCCACGACCTCATCCCGCTCGAATATCCGGAATATGCGCGCCCTAACGGCGCTCGGCTGCATCGCGAGCGGATCCTCACGATTACTCAACAGGCCAGCGGAATCATCGCGAATTCTCAGGCAACCCTGGCGTCGCTGCAGCCCTGGTTGGCTCGTTCCAATCGATTGCCGCTCATCGACGTGGCGCGGCTCGGCACCATGAGCGGCCTCCGCGATGCGACCGCCGCTGTCTCAATGCAGCCGCCCTACTTCCTGTGCATCGGCACGATCGAGCCACGGAAGAACCATCTTCTCCTGCTGAACCTGTGGCGCCGGCTAGCCGAACGGCAGCGCCCGGAGAACGTGCCGAAGCTCATACTCGTCGGCCGGCGCGGTTGGGAGAACGAGCAGGTCATCGACATGCTTGAAAGATGCCCGACGCTCGCCGGCTACGTCGAGGAGAAGGGGCGGTTGGGCGATCGCGCGACGCAGTCGCTGCTTGCGGGCGCTGCCGGGCTGCTGCTGCCGTCCTTTGCCGAAGGCTTCGGTATGCCGGTTGCAGAGGCGTTGGCGGCGGGGGTGCCGGTGCTCTGCAGCGATCTGCCGGCGCTGCGCGAGGCGGGCGGCGATGTCCCTCTCTATCTCGATCCGCTCGACGGGCTTGGCTGGCAGGCCGCCATCCAAGATCTTGCGTCGCCGGGTTCCGCTCTCGCCGCGGCGCAGCGACAACGCAGCGCCGCGTGGCGCGCGCCGACCTGGCCTGAGCATCTCGCCATCGTGCTCAACATGTTGCATAGGGCTGTGAATGAGTAGCGTCCCATTCCCGCAATCGGCGCGCGGCAGCTTCTTCGATGCTCTTGCGATCCAAAGCCGCGTTATCGGAGCACTTATCCTGCGCGAGCTCCACACGCGCTACGGCCGCGAGAATGTGGGCTATCTATGGCTGGTCGGCGAACCGATGATGCTTGCCACGGTGATCGGACTGCTTCACTCCGCCTCGTCGCACGCCGGTCATGGCGGCGACATGAAGGCGCTGCCGTTCGCCGTCCTCGGATATACCGTGTTCATCCTCTTCCGCGGTATCGTCAACCGATCGGAGGGGAGCCTCGAAGCGAACGCGCCGCTACTCTATCACCGGCAGGTCACCATCCTCGATATTACGATCGCGCGGGCGCTTCTGGAGTTTGCCGGCGTCTTCTTGACCTTCGTCATCCTGATGACGCTGATCATCTGCCTCAGGCTCGCCAATCCGCCGGTGAGGCCGTTGGCGCTGTTGGCCGCATGGGGCCTCATGTTCTGGTATTCCTTCGGTCATTCGCTCGTTATCACAGCGATCTCGTACGAGAACCGGACCATCGGGCGCCTCGTCCACCCCTACTCCTATTTCATGGTGGGTCTGTCGGGCGCGTTCATCCCGCTCGCCTGGCTGCCGCATCCCTATCGTGACTGGCTGAGCTACCTGCCTATTACAAGCATCTTTGAGCTTGCCCGCTACGGTCAGTTCAGCGCGGCTAAACTGGATTATTTCTACGGCGAATATCTCGTGGCAGCGTGCGCCATCCTAACCTGGACCGGGCTCGTTTGCGTGCGGACACTTCGTCACAAGCTGCATCTGGGATAATGTCGCGCGTTCCGGCGCCCTTCAGAAGTCGAGATTGAGCATGAACATGCACGGCATTATGACTCCGGTGGACCCGTCTTATCAGGAGCCGCGCCGCACCTATCGCGAGCGGATCCAGCAATGGGCATGGCGCCGCCGCCTCTTCCTGCTGGTCGTCGCTTTGCCGCTTCTGATCACGGCCACCTATCTCTATGTGTTCGCATCGGACCAGTACGTCTCCGAGGCGCATTTTCTGGTCCACTCGGTTGACAGCGCCAAACCAGGCACGCCCGGCATACCGGCTGCATTGGGTGCGATGGCCGGCATGTCTGGCAGCCAGAATGACGCGATGAGCGTTGCCGACTACCTAACATCGCATGACGCCGTCGCGACGCTCAGAGCAAAGGATCGGCTCATCGAGCGCTTCACCCTTCCCGGCATTGACCCGTTCAGCAGGCTGTGGTCGTCCGATCCGACGCCTGAGCAGCTCCTCAAATATTATCGCCGGCATGTGCAGGTCGCCATTGATGCCGACAGCGGCATCGCCACCGTAACGGTGCGCGCGTTCAGGCCGGATGACGCTTTTCTTCTTATAAGCCGGCTGCTGCAGCTGGGTGAAGAGCGGGTGAACGTCCTCAACCGGCGCAGCTACGAGGATGCTATCGGCATGTCGCGCCGGCAGCTGGCCGATGCCGAAGCAGCGCTCGCTCAGTCGCAGATCCAGCTGACCAACTTCCGGCAAAATCGTCGCGACATCGATCCAGCGGCGTCGGGACAGGCCCAGATCACTCTAGTTTCGACGCTCACGGCGCAACTCTCGGCGGCGCGCGCGCAGCTCGCGTCGATGGGCCAGATGATCAATCACAACAGCCCGCAGTTCAAGGCGCTCCAGTCCCGCGTCGATGCCTTGTCCGCACAGGTCGCGGCGCAGTTCGGACGGTTGACTGGCGGGAATCAAGCGATCGCGGCCGATATCGGAAGCTATGAAGGGCTCCAGCTGCGGCAGCAGTTCCTCAGCAAGCGCTATGACGCCGCGGCGAGCAACCTCGAGCGCGCGCGCGAGCAGGCGCTTCGGCAGCAGCTCTATCTCGTCCGGGTGGTGGAGCCCAACATGCCGGTTCAGTCGCTTTATCCAGAGCGCGGTCGCATCCTGATCACGCTGCTGATCGCGCTCCTGCTCGCTTACTCGATTGGCTGGCTGATCGTCGCAGGCGTGCGCGAGCATGCCGCCTGAACTTGGCGCGCGGCACCGTGGCCTTCCTTCGGCCAATCGGGCGGCGGTCGCCCGGTATGCCGAACAGGACGCGCGTGCCGCCGCGTTCCTCGATCGCGACGGCGTGCTCAACGTGGACATGGGCTTCACCCACCGGCCGGAAGACTTGCGGTTCACCCCCACCGCCGTCGAGGCCGTTCGCCTCCTCAATGCCGCTGGCTACTTCGTGATCGTCGTCACGAACCAGTCGGGCATCGCGCGCGGCCATTACGGGGTCGAGGATGTGGAACGCTTTCATGACCAGATGCTGCGAACGCTTAGCGAGCAGGGCGCTCGCATCGATCGATTCTACTATTGCCCCTATCATCCGGACGGCACGATTCCGGCCTTCGCGATAGAGCATGATACCCGCAAGCCGGGTTCCGGCATGCTCATGCAGGCGATGCGCGATCTCCCTATCCGCCGAGAAGGAAGCTTCATGATCGGCGACCGGCAGAGCGACCTCGATGCCGCCGCGGCCGCGGGCGTTCCAGCTCTGCTGGTGGAGACGAACGCGTGCGATCTCGCGGCGAGCGTCAGAAGCATGCTGGCCGAACATGCCTTCGGAGAGATAGGGTGAGAGGCGCTCTCGCAGGCCGAGCACGAGTCTATCTAGAATGGGTGATCAATGAGGCGCTGCCATTTTGGGCAAGCGGTGGGTTCGATACAGTGCGCCATCGCTTTCATGAGCGTCTAGACTTCGCGGGTCGGCCCTTGGACGTGCCCCAGCGCGCGATGGTGCAGTCCCGCCAGATCTACGTGTACGCGCATGCGGCGAAGCTCGGCTGGTTCGAGCCAGGTGCGGAGCTCGCCTCGAGAGCCCTGGAGTCGTTGCTGAGGACCTACGGCTCGAGCAACGGCAGGACCTCCTCCTTCATCTTCTCGGTGGATGGCGCAGGACGACCGCTATCGACGGACCGCGACGCCTATACCCACGCATTCGTGCTGCTAGCGATAGCGTGGGTGTATCAACTGACCGGCGATGCCGCGCTGCTGGTGCTCGCGGAACGGATCATCGGCTTCATCGATAGCGAGCTCACCGATGTGACCCACGGCGGTCTCTACGATGCGGCACCGATTACCGTGCGCACCAAGCGCCAGAACCCGCTCATGCATTTTCTCGAGGCATATCTTGCCCTCGAAGCGGCTGCGCCGGGGCGCGGCTATCGCGAGCGCGCCAGCCAGCTAGTCGAGCTGCTGGATCGCCGCTTGGTGCGAGACGAGTACCTTATCGAGCATTTCGACGAAGCTTGGACGTTTCACCCCGATGTCAAGCGTGCGCATGTGTTCGAGCCGGGGCATCATTTCGAATGGTGCTGGCTCCTCTCCGAATATGATCGCCTTTGCCAAGCGGACACGACGCTGCGCGCCGGGCGCCTACACGCGACCGCGCGGGATTGCGGGATCTCCGACCACGGCCTAATCCATGACGAGCTCAACACCGATCGCGTCATCATCAAGTCCTCGCACAGGGTCTGGCCGCATACCGAAGCGATCAAGGCTGCCGTCGCTCAGGAGCGCGCCGGCGCTCCGGGCTCACGCGAACTGGCAGAAGCGATGGCAGGAACTCTTCTCGAGAATTTCGTCGGACACCCGTTCGCCGGAGGCTGGATCGACCACCTTGACGACAAGCGCCGGCCACTCGTCGACTATGTTCCGGCGAGCACGCTCTACCATTTGTTCGTCGCTGCTACCGAACTTGCTTCTCGCGAGCCCAGCGAAGCGATCGGTGCGCGGGATCAGCTCGAAATAGGTATCAAATCGTGATCCACCCACCCGTCGAACTGCTTCAGTCGAGCCGCATTGCGGTGATCGGCGACGTCATGCTCGATTGCTACATGATGGGCGAGGTCAGCCGCATCTCGCCCGAGGCGCCCGTTCCCGTGATGCGCGTCGTGAACGAGCATTCCGTTCCCGGAGGCGCCGCCAACGTCGCGGCTAACCTGGCGAGCTTGCATGTCGGTGTGAACCTCGTGGGGCTTGCCGGGCGCGACTCGGTCCGCGCTGAGTTGATCGATGCGATCTGCGGCTTGGGGGAAGTCGACTGCTCCCGGATCATAGAGACCGACGATCGCCGTACGACCCGCAAGCTGCGGATAATCGGAGCGCATCAACAAATCGTGCGGGTCGATCATGAGGACATGCTGCCGCTAGGGACCGACCTCGAGGGACGGTTGATCGCAGCGGCCCGGGGGGCGATCGATGATGCCCATGCCGTTGTTATATCTGATTATGGCAAGGGCGTCTGTACCGACAGCGTGCTGCGTGCGGTGATCGACCACGCGCGATCCTCGTCGAAGAAGGTCATTGTCGATCCGAAGCGCCTGGACCTCGCCGCCTACCACGGCGCCTCGATCCTCACTCCCAACCGCAAGGAATTGTCAGATGCAACCGGCCTGCCTTGCGAGACGGACGAGGAAGCGGCGGCCGCGGCAGCGCGCGCTCAGAAGGTTTCGGGCGCCCACATCCTCCTCACCCGCTCGGAAAAGGGCCTGTCCTTTTTCCCAACCGATGGTGGCCCCACCCATCTTGCCACGGCCGCGCAGAATGTTTTTGACGTCTCCGGCGCCGGCGATACTGTTGTCGCCGTGCTCGCCGCGGCCCTCGCCGCCAATCTCCCTATGCTCGAGTGCATGCGGCTCGCGAATCATGCGGCGGGCATAGTCGTTTCGAAGCTCGGAACGGCGAGCGTCAGCTGCGATGAACTTTCCGGCTCGATCCAAGCTGAGAATGTCTCCTCTGGGGTCGAAGATGGCCGGCTCCTGAGCCCTGATGCGATGGTCGCGCTGCGATGGGCCTGGGCGCGCGAACGGCTAACGGTGGGATTCGCGAACGGCTGCTTCGACCTGCTGCACCCCGGCCATGTTTCGCTACTGCAGCAGGCGGCGAGCGCGTGCGATCGGCTAATCGTGGCGCTCAATTCGGATGCGTCAGTACAGCGACTGAAGGGCGAAACGCGTCCCGTCCAGGACGAGCAGTCGCGTGCGATCGTGATGGGTGCCTTGAAGGGTGTCGCAGCGGTCGTAATCTTCGATGAGGACACGCCACGCGAGCTGATCGAGGCGCTCAAGCCGGACGTGCTGATCAAAGGCGCCGATTATACGATCGAGCAGGTCGCGGGTGCCGACGTCGTACAGGCGCGGGGTGGTCGTGTCGTGCTCGCCGATCTCAGCGCCGGCCATTCGACGAGCCGGCTGGTCGCGACATCCAGCGGGCGCTGAGCGACGCCGCTGATGGGCCTGTTGCAGCGGCGGCGCCGCCCCGATCAGGAGCGGACATGGCCATAGCCTCGCCCTCGACGATGGTTCGGATCGCGCTGTCCTATCTTCCCAGCCTGTCGCGAGGTGGCATGGCACATCGGCTGATGCTGCGAGCAAACCGCGCACGCGATGCGCAGCGGTTCGAGGCGGCGAGCGTCCTTTATGAAGAGGCGACGCGACTTGCGCCCGCCGATCCGCGCATCCTGGCCCATTTTGCGCATATGCATAGCGAGCTGGGGAATGACGCCGGGGCCGAGCGGCTCTACCAGCAAGCGCTCCGGCTTGCTCCGACCAATCCCGAGCTGACCCGCCAGGTTCGAAGCTTCCGGGCCGCTGCTGAGCCGAATTCATGCGCCGAGGGATCGGTTTCCCTTGTACCCGAGCTTCTCGCCGCGAGTGGCAAGCCCAGCGAACCGGGCTTCGGCGTCCATGTCCGCCGGCTTGGCGCGAAGCGAGCGCGCACGGCGAGCGGATTCGCCCGCGTCCTCAGCGGAGTTGAGGCGATTCATGGTTTCGCGATCGGCAGTGGGAGCGCGGCCGAGCTGCTCGTCCTGATCGATGGCGTCGTTTTCCATCGCGAACCGCTCCAGGCGCTGCCTCTGCCGGCATCGGCAAGAACGAAATACGTATTCAATATCTGGTGCGACGTGTCGGGGCTGACGCCCGGCAGCAAGGATATCGAGCTACGCTTCGCGGAGCAGGGTCGGCGCTCCCGCTCCTATCGCACCGTCCTGACCATTGCCCCGCCGCCCGCCGCCGATCACCCGGACTCGGATGCCCTCGTGTCGCCGGCGCAAGCGGACACCGGCGGTCTGGAGGCGGCGATCAACGGGCGGACCAGCGTCATCCGATCGGCGCGGCGTTCGTTGCTTGCGCAGCCGCGCACCATTCTCGTGCAGCGCGCAGATCAGCTCGGCGATCTTGTCTGCTCGATCCCAGCGCTTCGCCGCCTGCGTTCAGGCTTTCCCGACGCGCGCATCGTGCTGCTCGTCAGCGACGCGAATACCGAGCTCGCCTGGACGCTCGACTTCGTCGACGAGGTGGTGACCTGCGCGTTCGCGGACAATGGCCACGACGAACGTCGGACGATGACCGTCGAAGCACAGGCGTCGCTCACGGCGACATTGCACCGTTATCGCTTCGACATTGCCATAGATCTCGGCGAAGGCGCGGGCTCCCGGCCGCTGTTGCAGCTCTCAGGCGCGCCCTTTCTTTATGGCTTTCGCGACCGCGACACGCCCTGGCTCTCCGCCGGCCTTGATATCAACGCGCACGATCCGGTGAACTATCGCGAGACCATCCCGCCGTCGCGCAAGATGCTCGCGCTTGTCAACGGTCTCATCGCAGCTCAGTATGGCGCGGCCGAGATACTGCCGCGCCGGGGGCTCGGTGGGCAGCGGCTCGAACGTTTTGGCATCGAAGCATCGGCCGAATATGCAGTCCTGCATAACGGCGCGCGGCTGGCTTACAGCCGCTGGCCGCACTACGCTTCGCTGGCACAGGTGCTGATTGAGCGGACCGCGCTCCAGGTCGTCCTGATGGGTGAGGATCCCATTCAGCAGGAACGGCCGTCGAAACGGCTGATCAGGCTTCCGGAGCGACTCGCATTCGACGATTTCGATGCTCTTCTGTCCCGGGCGCGCATCTTCGTCGGTAATGACTCCGGTCCAAAGCATCTCGCCGCACTGCGCGGCACGCCGGTCGTCAGCATCCATATGGCGCGGCTTGGCTGGAACGAATGGGGGCAAGAGCAAACCGGATCGATCATCAGCCGGCGCGTGCCGTGCGCGGGCTGTGGAATTGGGCGAAACGGCGAGGAATGCGGCCGGGACTTCGCTTGCATCCGGTTGATCGGGGTCGAGGAAGTGTTCAACGAGATGCGCAGGCTCATGGCGTGAACGCAATCGCGTCGGGCCGAAACAGTAGCGTCACACGGTTGCCATAGCTGACCTCGGGCAAGCGGCGCGCAAGCAGTTCAACGACCTGCCGCGGCTGGTGATGATCGGGTTTGCTTGCCGGATCAGGCATGTAGAGGAACACCGGATAACGCCCATCGCCGTGCACGAGCTGGGCCGCTGAAAGGTAGAAAGTCTCGGGCCCGAAGACGTCGGTCCAGCGCACCTCCGGCAGCCGGAACTCAGGGCGCATGATCACGACCGCCTCCGTGTCGACGGCGATGTTGATCGTGCCGGCAAAAGGCGATCCACCAAGATAGGCCTGGAAGTTCGCTATCGCGCCTTCGAAGAAGGGTAGTTGCAGCCGGATCGTCCCGTTTGGAAAGCGCCGATCGCGCGCCGTGCCCGACGCCACGCCGTGACCCCGCGCGACAACGCCGGCGATGGCATCGAGGCCGAACTCAGCGATAGGGATCGCCGCTCCGAAGATAACTTCCGACATAGTCCGCGACGCTAACCTCCAACGGCCGGAAGGCGGTCGTGCATCCGGCTTGGCGAAGACGATCGAGCGACGCTTCCGTGAAATACTGATATTTGTCGCGAATCGACAGCGGTGTGTCGACGAAGTCGATCGCGCTCGGCCGCTGATAGGCATTGAAGACCGCCTCGGCAAGCTCCCGGAAGCTTCTCGCACTTCCTGTGCCGATGTTGAAGATGCCCGCGATCCGCTCCCGCCCGAGAAAGCTCAGCACCGCGTCCACCGCGTCCTTTACGTAGACGAAATCGCGCCGCTGATCGCCATCGCCGATCCCTTCGCGATGGCTCTTGAAGAGCGTGATCCGCTCGCCGCGGCCGATCGGTCCCGCGATCTTGGCAACGATGCTCTGCATCTCGCCCTTATGATATTCATTGGGGCCGAACACGTTGAAGAAGCGGAAGCCGACACAGGCAGGCGGCAGCTTCGCGCCGCGGGCGACTCGATCGGCCACCACATAGTCGAACTGCCGCTTGCTCCAGCCATAGAGGTTCAACGGGCGCAGCTTCTCGATCGCCGCTGGCGTGATATCGTCGGCAAACCCGCAATCGCCGTCCCCGTAAACCGCCGCGGAAGACGCATAGAGGAAAGGCACGTCGTGCGCGGTGCAGTGATCGAGCAATCGTAGCGAAAGGCGGAAATTCGTCTCCATGACTGCGTCGCCATCGCTCGCCGTCGTGGCCGAAATGGCCCCCATGTGGACCACAGCGCTGAGCTTGGGACCGCTCGCGAGCCAGGCCGCTAGCGCATCGGGCGGCACGACATCGACGAAGAGGCTTTTGGCGAGGTTGAGCCACTTATTGGCGTCGTCGAAGCGATCGCACACCGCGATGTCAGTCCGCCCGCGCTCGTTCAGCGAGGCGACGATGTTGGAGCCGATGAAGCCGGCTGCGCCGGTGACGAGGATCATGCGGCTAAATGCCTATCCGCCTGAAGTTTGGAGGCACATTTCAACCTGAGCTCGAATGACGTGGAGCCGAAGAGCAGCGATGCTCGACCTCGACGCGATAGCGCATTGCAAACGACATGGCCGGCCATGTGCGATCGCCCGACGAATTGCAACGCAAGGATGCGGCTGCGCGGGTTTGCAGCCTATGATTGCAGCAACTCGATGCCCCGACTACCGCTCGCGCGATGACACCGATTGCCCAACATGATTTGTCTTCCTCTCCTCAGGCGCGGCAACTACGCCCTAGGCCAATGCCGAGCCCCTTGCGCACGCTTATCGATCGCCTCCCTCGGCACGGTAATCTGGCGATGTCGCGACGGCTTTCGCGCAAGGCAGACGCGGCACGAGACCATGGCCGCTTCGCGGTGGCGGCAGCGCTCTACGCCGAGGCGCTCCGCTTCACGCCCGATCGGGTGCGCGTGATCGTTCAATGCGCGCACATGCACAAGGAAAGCGGCGACTATTCGGGTGCCGAGCGCTATTATCTAGCCGCGCTCCAACGCGCGCCGAACGACGCCGATCTCGCACTCCAGCTTGGTCATTTCAACAAGCTGATCGGGCGGGTGCATGAGGCGCAGCGGTTCTACGGCCGCGCCCTCGAGCTGCAGCCGGGCTGGCCGGAAGCACTGAAAGAGCTGTCTTCGCTTCGCGACCGAGGCGATGCGAACGATGATGCCGTGGAAGGCGACGTGCCGCTCCCGGAACTTCTTCCGATCGATGTCGCGGCAGCCGCCCGTCCGGGGGAGCATGTCCAGCTCTTCCGGCTCGGCGCCAGGCGCGTGTCCGGCCTGTGGGGGCGAAGGGTGTTGCGCGGCGTTGAGGCGATCCGCGGCTATTGCGTGAGCGCAGCGCCATTGGTCGAGGTACAGCTGCTGCTCGACGGCCAGCTGTTGCGATCCGTGCATCTCCAGCCGTCATCGCCGCCGTCCGGGCAAGCGCCTTCCAAGTTCGTCTTCAACATCTGGCACGACTTCGCGACGGCGCCGCGCGGACGGCGCCCGCTCGAACTGCGATACCGTGAGCACGGCGGCAGGATCGCGCGCGCGCTGACGGAAATGGTGTGGATCGGGGAACCATTAACCGAGGCCGAGTGCCCCAGCTCCGACGCGGTGGTCGATCCAGGCCGAGGCGAAGTCGAGGCGTCGATTAACGCGCGCGCCAGCATGATCCGTCGGGCGGACCGTTCGGTGGTTGGCGGCCCGATGGACTCTATTCTCGTGCAGCGCTTCGATCAGCTCGGCGATCTGGTCATATCCGTCCCGGCCCTGCGACGGCTCCGCGCCCTCTTCCCGCAGGCGCGCATCGTCGGCCTGCTGAGCGCGGCCAATGCCGAACTCGCCGCGACACTCCGGCTATTCGACGAGATCCTCACGATCCGCCTGCCGGAGGACCCGGCGCTCGCTCGTCGTACGATGTCAGCCTCGGAACAGCGCGCACTGCAGGGAACCCTCGCGCGCTTCCGATTCGACCTCGCGATCGACCTTATCGACACGGCCGATTCGCGCGCGCTCCTGCGGCTGTCCGGCGCCCGCTTCCTCTATGGGTTCAATGAGCGCGAGACGCCGTGGCTCGATGCCGGACTCGAGACCCGCTCCCACGATCCTGCCAACGAGCTCGAAAACACGCCGCTTTCCGGCAAGCTCGTAGCGCTGATCGAGCGGCTGGGCGCGATGACCAGCAACCCGCTGCAGGTGGTTGCGCGGACCGATCTCGAGCGCAGCCTGCTGCAGCGGTTCGGAATCGCTGCGGGTGAGCGGTACATCGTGCTCCACGCCGGTTCGCGGCTTGGCTTCAACCGCTGGCACGGTTACGGCGCGCTGGCCGCGTGGCTGCTGCGCGAGACTAGCCATACCATCGTCATCCTCAGCGAAAGCGAAGAGGATATCGATGTGCCTGCGGAGATCCTCGGCGTGGACCGCTTGAAGTATGCGGTTGGCCGACTCCCGTTCGACGCGTTTGACGCGCTGCTCTCCTTCTGCGATGCCTTCGTCGGGAACGACTCCGGGCCCAAGCAGGTCGCCACGTTACGTGGCGCGCGCGTGGTGAGCGTGCACATGCCCCGGCTGAACTGGAACGAATGGGGCCAGGAAGGGGACGGCCTCATCGTCAGTCGCCGAATCCCGTGCGCGGGCTGTGCGCTGACCCGGTTTGAGGATTGCGGTCAGAATTTCGCCTGCATGCGCTTCATCACCCCGGCGGAGGTCGGCGGTGCCGTCCTTCGTCTCTTGTGCGAGAGCAGCGCCGGCTAGAGCCGTTTCTGATCACGTTGCATCGTAGCCGGCGGTGGCGAATTAGTTGGCGCATTCCTCGGGCGAGTAGAGGTCGATGATGCGTCCGATGGCGATCCTGAGGCCGTGGATTGTGCGCTCGGCGGCTTTTTGGAGGTGCGCTTTGAGCTTGATCTCGATCGGGTTGAAGTCGGGGCTGTAGGGCGGGAGGAAGAGCAGCCTTGCGCCGACCGCTTCGATCACCTCACGTACCGCGGCGCCCTTGTGAGCCGACAGGTTGATGGGTTGGACGCCCCCGACGGCATCCATGTGCCAGAGTGGTGGTGTTGCAGACCACCCAGGAGGCGTCCGTGGAACAGATTATCACAGTCGGGCTGGATTCGGCGAAGCACGTATCCCAGGTGCATGGCGCGGATCGCGATGGGGCAGTCGTTGTGCGCAAGAAGCTACGGCGTGAGCAGCTTCTCAGCTTCTTCGCGGAACTGCCCCGCTGCACGGTGGCGATGGAGGCATGCGGCGGCGCGCACTGGGCGCGCGAGATCGGGCGGCTCGGTCACGAGGTGAAGCTGATCGCGCCGGCCTGCGTAAAGCCCTACGTGAAGCGACAGAAGAACGACATGGCCGATGCCGAGGATTTCTTGTCTCATCAACGCCATGCCTCACCGCCGCGGCGAAGCCTGGAACGACGAACACGTGGCGACGCTGCGAAGGATGGCGCGCGCGAGGGCATCTATCGAGCAGATAGCGGTCGAGCTCGGGCGCACGATCGCTGGTATCGAGGCAAGGTTCAAAAGCTGAAGATGAACGTGGCGAGGTGAGGGTGAGCTCGAACAAACCCGCTCGGCGCTGGAGCGAAGCGGATGAGGAGCAACTGCGGAGGTTCGTGACGAGTGGTGTCAGCCTGACCGAAATCGCACGTGCTCAGGGTCGCACTGAAGCGGCCTTGAAAGGCGGGTGGTGAAGCTCGGACTGAGGCTGGCTCGATAATGCGCGATGTCGGCACCCGCGCTTCGTCACGCGATGAGCTGACCCTGCTTCCGCAGATGGGTGAAACGGGCTCGGACGCCGAGACGATTGCGAAGGCACTGAATCGTCGGGCGGCCGCGGCGCGGGGGAAGGCGTCAGCGTTTAAAATCAAGGTCGAGCGGTGATCAAAAGGATGCGCGCATGATACTTTGGCAATGGAGGCAATATAGCCGCCGCTTATGCCTCGAACTATCTTGCCTGTCCCGCCGCAGAACTCGCATTCGGGACCGTCCAAGTCGCCACTTCGCATTTTGGGCAGATGTTCTCGCCGGTTCCGCGCGTGCTGGGTTCGGCCTGATCACCGAGGTTTAGCGGAACGAGTGACTCTGCCATCGCAGCGACCTCAGAGCCGAGCGGATGTGCAGCCGGGTACGAATTCAACAGGCTCGGCGTCGCGCGACAGCGAAACACCCAAACCTGCGGCCTTTTTATCGTATTCCTCTGCAAACCTGAAATGGAGGAGTCCGATCGGACTGTCGCCATAGAGGCGGGCATATTCGCGCGAAGATCGAGCGCGAGACTAGAAATACAGGCGACCAATCTCCTCGTGCATGGCTAGGCTCCGCTGCTGCCGCAGCACTGTCGCCTTTCCGGAGACGATTCGCCTCGACCTATCGCATTTGGGACTGCCGTTGCGCAAACTGCATCGTTGAGTCCTCGGACGGGGGTCCTAGCCTCGCCGCGTGAAGAACCGGCAGTCCTTGCTCAGCCCGACCCTGTCGCGCCGCTTGGCCTACAAGCTCACGCTGACGCCCTTCATCTGGTGGTACATGCCGACGATCATGTATCTGGCCACTGGCGGCTGCTCGGCCCGGTGATTGGCTAATCGCGTTCAGCAAGAGCTGGTGCAGCTCGTAGTTATCATTAGCCCCATGTCCGGCGATCCGGTTTCGCGAGGCTGACTCAGGCCACACTGGCACAGAACTGCAGCCATCTCTCTGACGCGGATTCAATGATCCCCTCTTTCATCAACCGTTTTTTCTTCGCCCGCCTTCTGTGCCAGCTTACGATTGCAGATAGCGGCCTGTGGTAATTAGCTGTCGATATACAGAAGAAGCCATCTCGTGGGATCTTACCAAGTAGTGACAGGAAAAATTAATCGTAAGTCGGTATAAAAATATCAGATAGCGCTTCCTTATAATAGACTTGGTTTTGAGCCGCCACGCCAATAATACTGTGTATGCGTAGTGTCTTGGCTAGACCCAAAAGTACATTGTAGGTCACGAACTGTGGCGTGATGTCGCCGCAAGACTTTGTAGCCTCTAAGTACTTTTCTCCTTCACCCGCCCTGCCCTGCATGCGAGAGATCAGGATAACGTCAGGCTCGTCTGAGCCGAATATATGGCCAGGCACAAAGCTAAAAGATGTTCCGTAAATAGCCCGCCATCCTTCTTTGAAGTGAAGCGTATTCTCGCTCTCATCCAGAATGCCATGCTCCATCTTGGCAGTAACGTGGTATCTTCGATTATCCCACAGAACATAATCATCCGAGCATAACTTCAGCACTCCCTCACACGATACCTTCTTGACCAGGAACTCATAGTTCCTAAGAAAACATGACACCGCTTCGTCGCGGCTTAAAGACTTAGCCAGGTAGCCATTTGTCATGCACTTCCACAATGACAAGGCGTAAATCTGTGCTGATCCCTGCGGGGGGCCGCCATGTCGCATCGCCAGTTCCATTAGCCGCTCTGGCATGACCCCTGCTCCAACCGCGTCGTTAATGTTCCCTTAAGGCAGGGAAATGTGACATCGGTAATCGATGCTTTGATCGCCCACTTATCTATGCGTCGAGAGTACCGCGGTGCGCCCTCGCAAGGATAAGAGCGCTCCACTGTCCGACTACGCGCCCGGTGGCGCGGCGAAATTCCTCAGCTTGATCAGTGACCGATTAACCGCCAGCAACCACTCGCCGGGATAGAAGCTTCGCACGAGCCATGCTGGTCCTTCGGGATGCCAACGCCTGCGCCTCGATCAGAGATGGTCGGGGCGACCTTATCGCCTCGCGGCGCCTGCCTCACGCAGCTCAAGCTCTGCCTCGCGCATCGCTTAAGCTCCGTATAGCGTCCACTTTCCCGATGTGTCCGCAATCCAATTGATATCGGGCTGCCCGAGCACCTTCCGCCATGATGCACGGTATCGGGATAAACTGGGTTGTCGCGAAACCGTCGCGCGCTTGCGAGAGCCACCTGCAGATAGCTCAGCACACGCTCCGACTCTGCTTGACGTTTATCTCCGGCACGTGCTCCTTCCGCCACCGGAGAGATAACGATGTTCAACGCGAGTTTGGGCGAGACTGCGGAGACCGCGCGCGGAAAGGTGATCAGGACGCAGCAGGGGTCCAGAGGTCACGCGGTCTACGGCCCCTACGAATCGCTCCCCTCTGGAAGGTACAAGGTCACATTCCGGCTTGAGGCCGATGCGTTGGGCGACGACACCGCTCTTGCGCTCGTCGATGTGGCTGCCGAATTCGGTCAGCGCTTGCTGGCATACGATTTCGTGTTCGCTTCGCAGTTCCAAAGCGGCGTCGCCGAGATAGAGCTGCCTTTCGAGATTAGCGACTCCGCTGCCCTTGAATATCGGGTCCACGTCGCCGGGTCGGTACCGCTACGTGTCTACGATGCTCCGAGCGTGAGCCGACTCGCGGAAGACGCATCAACCGAGGCGAGCCGGGGCAGCGTTCGAACCACCGATCTGCTGCGGCATCGACGGCCGCTGCTTAAAGCCTTCTACGACGCTGGCGCCACGCTGCGCCGCTCAACAGATGGCATGACCATTACGTTTTCCGGCGTTACCTTTAACGCGAACTGCTACGACGATGTGAACTTCGTCGACGAGCTGTTCACGAAGAGCGCCTACAATTTCCTTAGCCCACACGACACCTGCGTCATAGACGTCGGCATGAATGTCGGCCTCGCGTCCCTCCTTTTCGCTGCCAAACCGTTCGTGACGGAGGTCCACAGCTTTGAGCCTTTTGAGGAGACGTTCACGCGCGGGCTGGCGAATCTCCGCCTGAACCCAAATTTGGCAGCGAAGATTAAGCCAACGATGGTCGGACTATCGGACGCGGACGAGAGCGCCATATTCCGAGTCGCCGACACCCGCGGGGACTCGGGTGGCCAATCAACCCAGGACGTGGCGGGCGGTATCCCGACCCGCCTTGAACTGCGCGAAGCCGCTGCCGTCCTGCGGCCGATCGTGACTTCAGCGCGAGCGCGCGGGCTCCGGGTAGTCGTCAAAGTCGACTGCGAGGGCGCTGAATTCCCACTGTTCAAGTCACTGAGCCGCGACGACCTCCTGCAGGAAATTGACGCGCTAATGGTGGAGTGGCACCGCGTCTTACCTGGCAAGGACCAAACGGAGCTGATCCAGCCGCTGCTCGACCGCGGCTTTTTGGTTTTCGATCTGACGCCGCCTAGCGGCAACGGTTTCTTCTACGCTGCGCGCTTATCGGCTTGTCGGGAAGGCGGCAAAGCCTTCGAGTATCGAGCCGCGCGTTGAGGAGATTACCCGTCGCGTTACGGCCAACAGCATCGACATGTGGGCACTGGTGGATGTGATGATGTTTTTGTGAACGCTTCGGCCTTCGCCTCATCCATGTGCAGCCGCCCTTATCTGCTGCACCTGGATCATGCAGTCACGCAAATCGGGCCTGTAATGATCATAAAGCTCGGCCCCTTCCGCAAACGCCTGCTCGGCCCGGTCCAGAGCGCCCGCCCAAAGCAAGAAATTACCGAGCAGCGAATAGGTTTGATCGTTCTTCCAGCCGGCAGCGATCCCTTCCTCCAGCGCGTCGAGAGCTTCTTCGCGTCGTTGCTGAGCTTCCAGTATTTCCGCGAGCAGGTTGCGATGGTCGGCAACCTCTGGCTCGATCAGCATCGCGGTGCGGATCACACCCTCGGCCTCCACAGACTGGCCGGTCCCGTGCAGTGCCATCGCAAACATGCGGTAGCCATGCGCCCGCCCCGGTGAGAGCCGGACGCCCTCACGTGCGGGCATCAGCGCGCCGGGCAAATCGCCGCTGTAGATGCGCGCCTCCGCCAGCACGCTGTGGGCGCCGCCGAGTTTCGGATCAACGGCGATCGCCTGCTCCGCGACTTCGCAGGCGCGCGCTGATTGGCCGCTGCGGGAGAGCATGAGCGCCAAATCGGCATAGCTCTGTGCATGATCGGGGGCGATCCGAATCGCCTCCTGCAAGGCCTCGATTGCCTCGCCGACGCGTCCCAGTCGGAAGAGCATGTCGCCCTTGGTGCGGTGGGCGGCGACCGATAGCGGCGACGTCTCAAGCGCCGAGTATAGTTTCTCCAGCACCAGCGATGAGTCCTCGCGGGTCGCCATGTAGAGTGCCGCGCGAAGCTCTGGGTTGTTCTCGTAACGCATGTAGCGCAGCACATATTCGCTGAAGGTGAAGCGCCCTTCCTCGTTCATCGGATAGCGGGTGGCCTCGTCCGCATACGGCAGTCCGAAGTGCGCGATGACGCCTGGGTGGAGCGGGAGCTCCGTCGGCGGGAAGGGCGACCGGGTGAGCGTCTCCAACGCGGTCTCGATGACGCTTCCGGGCACGCCCATCCTCTCGAAGAGCTGCCGGGCTACGACGCCAAAAAGCCACCCATCTGGATGCTCCGCGGTGAGGAACAGCCGCTCTGTCCTGAACCTTCCCTCCACGAGTGGCGCGATGCTGAAGCCTGTAGCCACGTCGCGTTCGCGCTGCTTGTCCAGGTAGATCTCCACCAACCTGTCCAGGCTCGCATATTTGGCGATGTCGAGTTCCAGGTAGCGCTGGAGCGCCTCTTCCGGCGACACGTCACTCCTGATCATGCGGTTGAGGAAGCTGTCCCCAATCTGCGATGGGTAGGGTCCATCGGAGATCGGTCGCTCAGGCAAGTTATGAACATGCGACTCGTTGGCGTGCGGCCAGAGAAAACCAGCGATCACCATCGGGAAAACATGAATTTTGACGCTCGTGCGGAGCTCTAATTGAGTAAGCCCGTGCTTGAAGTCGCGCTCCATGGCTACGACCATGTCAGCACCCTCGATCGACCGGAGGAGCGCGGCCGCGTCCAGCCCGAGATCGTCGATCGCTATGACCTCCTCGCCATTCGGCGCGCCCACGAACTCCCGGTATAGGCCGGCCATTGCATTCGCTTGGCAGTTGCCGACGAACCGTACCTGCTTGCGCCCCATCTTGTCTCCAAGGGCGCATGGCTCAGCCGCGCCTTCCAGCTATTGCTCACACCGGCGCTCGCCGCGGAAAACCCGCTTACCGGCCGCTCGATATATAGCGATATAAAGCAATCTCTTGTTCACGGCATCAGTGGCTTTGATCCGCCGGGGAGCCAGCCTACGCTCCCCCGGCGTACGGCGGCCGACATTGCGCGAGCCAGCGCGCGCAGATAGGCTCTTCGGGGACGGTACGCGGATGCTGTAGTCGGCGAGCGCCATTGTCGCCGCTGATCAAGGCGCAGTAACAATCCGAGTAGGGGATCGAGGGAATGCTTCTGTTGAGTGTTCATGGAACGGTGCTGGCTCAGAGAGATGGTCGCATTGAGCAGCTAGAGCGGTGGGCCGACTTGGGTGACGCGATCGAGCTCGATTCCGCGTCAGAGGGCGAAGTGCTGACGCAAGGACCGTTAACAGGCTACCGCGTCGGAACGCGCGACGGTCTCCTAACCTTCCAAAAGGATAACCTCTTCCTCTGCGCCGAACTCGATCGCATCAGCGCGCCAGTGAACCGCCCGTCCGCCGGCGCTTGGGAGAGCTTTAAGCTGATTTCGCCAACGGACCTTCCGCAGCTTGATGCGACAGCCCAGACGCCTGACCGGGAGATGGAGCGTTTCGCCGCGCGGGTGGAGGAGTTGCGCGCAGCTGGCCAGCCGGTCAGAGTGTATTTCGGCGCTGGTCAGGTACCGATCCCCGGATTCCTTAACGTTGACATCGACCGGAACGCACCTGACTTTGCACTCCAACACCCGGAATGGTATTTCAATTTTCCCTATATGGGGAACCGTGTCGACGTGCCCGATGACTGCATTGACTTTATCTTTGATGAAGATCTCATCGAGCACACACCTCAGATTGTGCAGATCCAGTATTTAGCCGAAACACGGCGGATGCTTAAGCCGGGTTGTTGGCATAGGGTCAACACGCCTAGCCTGCTGCATGCAATGAAATTTAACTCTGACTTTAGCCGCGGCGCGATGGGAGTATACACAGGAGAGCTTCGCTGGGGCCATATGGGGCTGTTCAGCCACGCCAGCCTCAAGGAAATTGCGGAACTGGTCGGTCATCGCGAAGTCGTGTTCAATGGCAAGGGCGGCAGCGTTTCGCCGCATGCGATCCCCGACCGAAGGCCTGGAGCAGATAGAGACGCCGTTTTAGGTAACATCTACGCCGATCTACTTAAGTAACCTTCTCGCGGTCGGATGGCGGCGCGGCGGCGGCGAACAGCTCCGGGTGCATCAACATGAGCGTCTGCACGAGGATCAGCGTCTTCGCGTCCCGCAATCGGTACGCGCGTGCATGCTCGCCAGCTCGGCAAGGCTGATCTCCCTTGTGCGGATGTGCTCCTGTTCTTCATCGAGACCGGCGCCGGCCGCGACCCGATCCTCCCTCGAATAAGCGGCCAGGAACAGGCTGACGCGCTCCGTTGAGAAGGCAGGTGACATCCAGACTTCCCCCACCGGTAGGAGTTCGCTTAGACGCAGACCGGCCTCTTCCATCGCCTCGGAAAGGGCGCACTCGCCGGGCGAGCGACCATCATCAACCGCGCCAGCGAAGAGTTCGAGAAGATCGTGCCGGCGAGCCATCATGACGGGCGGCCGCATTTCCGAGATGAGCATCGCCACCTTCCGTTGCGGATCGTAAGCCAGAACCGCGGCGCCTGAGGGCGGATCGACCAGTTGGCGTTCCGCGATCTCAGCGCATCCTTCCACTCAGGCGTGAATGATGCACCATCAAAACCCGGGATCAAACATCTAGCTAGGCGCCCCTCGCGAGTGCGGCGGCGCGTGCCCGTCGCATCTGCGCTCGCCCGGCAGACGAGCCATAGCCGTGCGTCACAGGCTTGATTGATCCGGCAGCGAGCATCGCGAGCCGTTCCCGAGCCTGACGGTGATCCGACGCCACCTGCCCGACGCTTTCATACGCCGCGCCGGCGGCGGTACGCGCACTGAACGTCGCCGCAATGTCGCCGAGGATGATGCGTTCGTTCGGATCGTACCAACGCCAGCGGACCACGAGCGCCTGCGCCCGGATCGCAAGATCCCCCTCCCCGAGGTCGATCGCTGCATCACGGATCTTCCACACCAATCCTTGCGGCTTTTCGACGCGGACGTCTCGCGCAGCGCGGGCTAACAGCAGGGTGAGGACGGTCGCCATACCGCGATCTCCAAGCTCGTCGATCAGATCCTCCAGCATCGAGTCCGGGAGCTGCGCGGAAGCAATGAGGCACCAGCTCTCGAAGCCCGCGGCGCCCCCGCCTGCTGCGCTCGCGGCATCGTAGAGCGAGAAGACGTCCCGCGCTGTGCGAAAGAGCAGCCGTGCGCGCGAGAAGTAAGGTCCCAACGCCGCAGGATCGAGATCCGCAGCCCATTCGAACGGATCCACTCGGTCTGCCTCGGCCGCGAGCAGGTCGCTGTTGATCGAGACGAATTCCTGCAGCTTTCGCAGCACAAGCAGCTCCACCAGCTGCGCGGCATCGGCATTGATCCGCTCGGCCAGAGGCGGCACGGCTAGCTGTATGAGACGGGGCGTCAGCGTCCGCAGGTCGCGCGACCACCCCGAGCCGGCCAGCATAGCCTCCGGCATGAGCCGCAGGATATCAGCCGCTTGCGAAGCAACTGGCGGGATCTTGGCCGACAGCGGCGGCGGCAAGGTAGGCGGCGGTACGGCGGCGGCGGGCAGTAGCTGGCCGAGGTCGGTCGGGATCGCCGGCGCGACGATGCCCAAGCCGGCAAAACCCACGATCTGCGAGATCGCAATATCGGCCGGGAATGCCGATGGCGATGCCGCTACAGGATGAACCACAGCCTCCGTCCAGAGGCGCAGGCGGGCGTTGACTGCCGTCATCACGGCAACACCGCGCCTAGTGCCAAGCTGCAGGATCACGAGCCCATAAAGCGCCGCAGCTTGCTTGGGCAGGTTCAGTTCCGCGGCCAGCTCGGCACAATCGAGCAGATCCTGGAGGCGCGAGTCGGCGCGATCCGCGCGGAGCAGCGCGCGGAGCAGTTGCGGCTTCGCGTCGGTCATGCTTCGCCAGCCCGTGATCGCGGCATCCGCCAAGGCTTTGCTTTCGGGCGAGCGGACCATTTAAGAGCCTTGCGCCAATTGCCGCTCTATCGCCGTGAACACCTCATGCGGGGCTATGCCGGTGAGGCAGACGATGTCGCGTCCGCATTCCTGTGCATCGGTGTCATTCTGGATGAGGCAGCCGGCGCATGGCACGCTACGCGTGATGATGCTTCCCGCCGTCATCTGGCCCCACTCCATCCAGTTGTTTCGCGCGGTTTGCACGCTCACGACCTTGGCGCCGCGGAGCGACGCGAGGTGCTTCGGCCCGGAGTCGTCACCAACGAATATGGCGCAGAAGGTGAGCAGCGCATCGAAATCATCGAAGTCGAGCAACCGGCTGATCATCTGGAAACGACCAGATCGCGCCAGCGCATCCGGAATCGGCGGCTCCTCGCCGGCGACGGCCATCATCACAACGTGGAGATCCGTCTTCTCGACTAAGATATGTGCCAACTCGAGATAATGCGGCCACCGGCTGAACCTGGCACGCGCACCCGCGTGAAGAACCACAAAGCGGGTGCCCGGCACCAGTCCGAAATCCGCGAGGCGGGCCTGATCAAGGTCATCGCGCCGAGCGATGTTCGGCTCGTTGGACAGCACAACCTCAAGCCATTGGATCAGACCCAGTGCCTTCTTGGCGTGCGGCACGATCTCATGATCGTTCGCTTTGTCGTAGGTGTTCGCCGATATGTCGATGTCCAGGCCGGGCAGCTGCCCGCTGCGGTAGCCGACCAAAACCGGAGCGTTCGACAGCGGCAACAGCAATCGTGACGATTCTGCTTCGCTGAGGTCGATCGCGAGATCGAAGACGAAGCCTTTGAGCTGCGCCTGAAGCGACGTGAACCCCTCGGTCGAGAGCACGCGCCGCGATTCGGGCAGGACGAGCGGGAAGTCGATCGTCAGGACAGCATCGAAGAGGCCAAGGCTTCCGGCGAGCTCGGCGTTTGCCCTTGAGACGAGCCCCACGAGACGAGCCTCTGGGAACATCGATCGGAGGCGGCGCAGCGCCGGCACCGACACCACGAGATCCCCGAGTTGATCCGCACGCTGCACCAGGATGCAGCGCGGCCCCTCCCGCAGCAGCGGCTGCCCTGCCGGTCTGATCTGGCTGGGACGCGCATTGATCTGCGCGTCGAGCGATAGCGGGATGCGCCGATCGCGCCCCTTCAGCCTCGCGTCGCTTTCGGGAAGCAGCGAGCGTTCGGGAACTGCATCAATGCAGAGCTGCTCGCGGCGTGAGATCGAGCCGCCCCTCGCCCGCCGAGCACGGCATTCAAGCTCATGCCGCTCACGCACGAAGCCGGACACGTCGATCCAAATGTTGAACACATATTTGCGCAACCGTGGATTTTCACGTTCCAGGACTAGCGGAAAGCTGGCGGCAGGCGGTGCGCGATAAATCAGCTCATCATTGAGGTACAGTTCGATCGAGAGGATCGGTTCCTCGGAAATGCAGAAGCCGCGGATCGCCTCGACGCCCCGAAGCACCGGCAACACGCCCCAATAAGTCCGCTCCTTCCTACCCAGGCGCCGGAATTCGATTTCCTCTGCATGATTGCGAAGCAGCTCGGTAAGAGGCCTTGCGCCCAAGCCGATCGGAAGTCGCGACGCACTTGCCTCCTTCCGGAGTATCGGCTGAGCAGCGGCGTCGGCGGCGAGACCGCCGATCCACCCAGCACCCTTGAGCTTTGCAAGCTCCTGCACGGGAGCGTCCCAGCCAGGCTTGAGCCGCAACGCGCGCTCATACGCATCGACTGCGTCATCCAGGCGACCGGCGCTCTTGTAGAGGTGCCCGAACTGGAGAGCCAAGTCGGCATCCTCCGGCAGACCACGAGCGGCGGCGGTATAGTGGATCTCGGCCCCCCCGAAGTCGCCCGATTCCTTTAGCATGTTACCGCACTGAACGTGGATGTCGGCGCGATGCGGCAGCAGGCGCAGTCCCTCGCGGTAGAGGATGGCCGCCTCGGCATGCGCGCCACGATCTCGCGCCTGATCCGCGCGGCGAAGCATGTCTCGTCCCAGTGTTCTGAGCGGATTGGCGCGGTCTCCCCGGCCTCGCAGGAACGAGGCCAGCGTCACTGTTTGAATTCCTCTGCCAATGGAAGCAGCCCGAGCACCGTCTCAAACACCTCGCGAGGCTTGATGTCGATGACGCAGGCGAATTCCTTGCCGCAATCCTCGGGCTCGTGAAGGATCGCACAACCCGCGCAGGGTATCCGCCGGCTGATGATAGCGCCGACATTTTCCTGGCCCCACTCGGTCCAATTGATGCGCGCGCTGAAGATCGTGACGGTCTGCGTTCCGCGCAGAGATGCGAGATGCTTCGGGCCGGAGTCGTTCCCGACCATCACTGAGGCGAATGAGAGGAATGCGTCAAAATCGTCGAACGGGAGACGGCGGTCGAGCAACAGCACGCGGTAGTTGGCGAGCATTTCAGCCGACAGATGGTTGCGCACCTCCGCGTCTTCCGAGATCATCACGACCTTGAGGTCCGTCTCGGCCAGTATCATCTCCACGAGATCGGCATGATATGGCCAGCGGCTGAAGCCGATGCGGGCGCCCATGTGCAGCACCGCGAAACGATCAGTCGGCAGCACGCCGTAGCCGCGGAGCCGATCGCGCGACAGGTCCTGCCTGCGGATGATCGGCGCCTGCGTATCGATGAGCGTGCCGAGAGCCTCCACGAGCGCCAGCACCTTCGTGCTGTGGGGCGTCATGTCGTGGTTGGTCCATCGGTCGTGGGTGTTGAAGATGAAGTGCGATGACAGCCATGGCCAGTCCTCGCCGCCGACGCCATATTTGAACTGTGCGCCGGTCAGCAGCAACAGATCGCGCGAGACCCCTGCCCGCGCAAGATCGACCGCAATATCGAACTTATAAGGTTTGAGGAGCTGCCGAAGCGCCTGCTGCTGGTCAAGTGACATAAGGCGGCGGCGTTCGAGGCGATCATCGGGAAAGTCGACGCCGATCACCTCGTCGAACAAGCCCAGGCTGTTCGCGAATTCGACGTTCGCCGGCGTCATCAGGCCGACGAGACGTGCGTCGGGAAAGAGCTCGCGCAGGCGCTGCACGGCGGGAATGGACGCAACCATGTCACCCAGCTGGTCGGTGCGCATGACGAGCACGTTGCGGACCCCGTTCGGGAACAAGGCGCGCTTCGCCGAGCGAACCATGCTCGGTCGCTCGCGGATTTGCTGCTCAACAGAACGCGGATCATCGTGCGAAACCGAAACGAGACCGTCCGATTCCGGATACTCGCCCTCGGTAACCGGCTCGGCTATCACCACGTCGTCGTGGAAGGAGCGCGTCTCCTCATCCGCGTCGAGAAAGCGCAGCTCGATCACATGAAGGCCGTAAGCGAAGAGCGAGAAGTCGATCCAAACGTTGTAGACGTACTTCTTGATCCTTTCCTTGTCCTGCTCGAACGTGAGTGCGTAGCCGCCGGACATCGGAGCGCGGTGGATCGCAATTCCGTTCAGCAGCACTTCGAGTTCGACGATCGGGACCTCAGAGATGCAAAAGCCGTGGAGCGCCTCTACGCCCCGCAGCGTTCGTCGCTTGCCCCAGTAGCCCACCTCCTGGCGGCCGAGCTTACGCACCTCAATGTGGTCATGGTGCCGGAACAACATGTCCTGGTAGCGGCGCGGCGCCAGCGCCGGAATGAGGCGCGCCACCTCCGCCGCTGATCGCGCCGCGGAATAGTCGCCCGCTGCAGGCTCGGCAGCAGGCGGCACGAACTCGTGCAGATCCGCCGCGCTACGGACGCCGCGCCAGCCATGCTTGCGCAGCCCCTCAATCTCTCGAACCGGCTCCTCCCAACCGGGCTGAAGCAAGATTGCGCGCTCGTAAGAGGCGACTGCCTCCTTGAGACGGCCGCCAATCTTGTAGAGATGGCCAAGCTGCATCGCGAGATCAGGATCATTGGGGATAAGACGCTTGGCTTCGAGGTAGCTCGCTTCAGCGCCAGCTAGATCGCCCCAATCCTTGAGCATGTTGCCGCGCTGAACCCGCACGCCAGCGTGGCCCGGCACCAGCCTGCTGGCCTCCCGGTAGAGGACGGCGGCCTCCAAGAACCGCCCTTCGTCGCGAGCGGCATCGGCGCGAACGACCACATCTCGAAATGCGCGACGCGAGGAGCCGATCAAGCTGAAGCCGCCTTACGCAGGATCATGCGCCGGCATGGTTCCGCGACGTGGCGCGCGCCACGTGCCCGCCGGGCCGCGGCACATCGCGGTCGCGCGAAGGCAACCAGGGGGGACGCGAAATCTGGATCAGGAACACTCAGCGTCGCGAACATCTTCGGATCGTTCATCATCCCGCTGTTCCACCCGCCTCACATAGGGCGGCTACACCGCCACGACCTTAATGTATGCGAGGATCCGCTTCCTTGCCAGGATCGCGCCGCACCTGCCGATTCGCGAACGCGCACGCAGATCAGGAGCGCTTCGCCCGAATGGTGGCGAACAAATCCTCGACATTGGCAAGCCGCTCGATCTCCGACGTCTTCATCTTGATATCGAACTGCTGCTCGACCGCGACGATCAGGCTGATGTGCTTGATCGAGTCCCAGCCAGGAATGTCGGCGGCTGTGGTCGTTGGCGTCAGTACGATCATGTCGTCCGCGAACAGATCTCGGAAGATGTCGGTGAGTTCGTTGAGGATCTGCTGATCGTCCATGGCACCTTTCCGTCGTCCGGCACGATCCGGCGCAACTGGCGCGAGCCTGTAGCAAGCTTCAAGGGCGCGTCCAACAGCGGTCGCTCTCAACGCCTAGGGCGTACGGATGCGGCGGCGAGCATCGGCCCGCAGGCACGGCACACCTCGCGCTCATAGGTGCAGCTCGCGGCAAAGCGCGCGCCGTTCTGCGCGATCCACTCGCACTCGTCCTGATGCACCAGGCACCAGTCGATCCGCTCGTCGAGATCGGAGAGATCGGCACGCACCGGAACATAGTGCACCCACGGCCGCAGATCGCCGTAGAACCATTGCTCGTAGGGGGAGCCGACCTTGAGCACGCAGCAGCCGAGGATGAGCTTTTCGAGAAATGCCCAGGCGTTCGCGTGGCCGTCGATGTCGATGGCATATCTGTAGGTCCCGAAGTGCGGCATGTGCCAGCGATCGCCCTCCAGGCGTTCGGCGGTGATAAACGCCTCGATCTGCTCGGGCGGAAAAATGCCCGCCATCGTTGAGTGGACGCCGAACAGCGCCACGTCGGCAACGGCGATATCACGGCAGCGCAGCGCGAGCTGCACACGCGGAATGTCGCTGGGTGAATAGAAATCGCCGCCTCCCGTCACCGAGCCGCGCCATGCGATGGCGTTACGCCGATCGCGCCACATCGGCAAGCTGACCGCCGAGTGGCGAACATCGCGGTAGCCGAAGTGATTGATGTAGTAGACGTCCGGGATCAGTCCGACGGCCTCGTGGCCGAGCACGTTGCGGCCGAACGCCAGAGAGGCGACGTCGGTCGTCGCACGGTCCCAGCTCTGCACGAACAAGGTATATTCATTTGCGACGGTAAAGCCATGCGCCGCGGGATCGGCCATGAGCTGCTGCGCCACAGCCGTGATGAAGCGGATGATCGCGTAAGTCGCGCCGGCATTCAGCAGCCACGCCGGTACGCTGGTCTCGACACGCTCGCCGACGATGCGGCACATGACGCCCCACATATCAGACGATCCAGCAGCCGCGGGGAATGGCCGTCCAGGCCGCACCCTCGAGCGTCACGACTAGGCCTTCTTCAATACCGTCACGCGCGAGAGCCGCGACGACATGGTCGGCGTCCTCCGGCGAGGCTTCTCGGCCCGCGAAAATTCCGTGGCTCGGCAGCGTGTCCATGATCCAGCCGAGCAACGAGGACAGCGCGGGATGGCGGCGGAGCTTGTGAAGGTAGATAAGATCGATCTCGGCTTCGCACAGATCGGGCGGCAGTCCGTCCGGTCCCAGCGGGCGACAAAGCATGCCCTCCTCTGGCAACGACGCGGTCCAACCGGCTTCGTCCAGCGGCATGACGGCGAATAGCCCCTTGCGCGGCAACGTCGGCGGCGCGGCGCCGATCACCACGACGCGGTGCATTGCCCCGCCGCGCCGGAACAGCCGCGCCCAATGATCATCGGCGTTGGCGCATGTCGCCACTTCCTCATCGGAACATCGCCAATCGAAACCGGCACCGAGAAGCAGCGGCACGCTATCGGGCTCCGCCGTGACCGCCGCCGGCGCGGTCGTCTCCGCAAGCAAGCGGAACCCGAGCAACAGCGGCACATCCGACCTACCCTCTGGTGGTGCGGCAAGCAGATCGATCGCCAGAGGACCGCCCTTGCCACCATTCGGCAACGCGATCGCGAGCTCGGCGGTGCCGCCCTCACTGCGCCAAGCACAAGGAGGAGCCATTCCCCCGATCCTGACGTGCGGCCTCGGGGCGCCAGCCGACAGCTCCCACCGCAGCACCAAGGTGCGCGCGTCGGACGGCGTGACGAGGCCGAGCACGCCACGACGACCGCTCAACCCCGCGCCGGTCGCCTCCAGCTGCTTCCAGCCCCGCAGCAGCGCTTCAGCGCCCTCTTCACCTGCAAGGACGGCGTAGTCTCTTCCCACTTGACCGACGATCTCCGCGAGGGCGGTCTCCGGGTCGACACCGCTGAGGAAGCCGATCGGATCGCCGTAGGCGCGGGCGTCTTCGCGTAGCGCGCGATAGCTCTCTCGCGCCGCCGTGAGCGCCTCGTGCGGCCATGCAACGCTCAGCTGATGTGCGAGCGTCGCCGGCAGCCAGTGCTCGTCGTTGAGCACGCTTTCGAGCGATAGCCTCTCTTGATCGCCCCATCGGGCATCCAGCCTGCGGAGCAACGCGGTTTGGAGACGTTGCTCCGCTGGCGGCCGCAACCAACGCGATGCCGGCAACGCTAGCCCATCGATCGCCTCGGGACGCAAGTAGATGGTGACGTCGGCCGCAGGCCACGACGTCTTTACCGAGGTGACGAGGGCCAGGTCGTAAGCCGCTTCAGCCGGAAGGCCGCCGAGCAGAGCTTCGATGTAGCGCACCACGGCGTGGGTGACCGGGTGTGGGATACCGAGCAATAGGAGCGTACGCCGCGGGGGCGCGGCAGGCTCGGGCCACGGCGACGAATTCTGCGATGAATCGAGGATCGGCGCGGGATCCACCGCAACCATGGGCCCCTCCGGCGCCGGCGGCGGGGCGCCGGCCGTCGTCTCACGGCGGCGAAGCAGCCGGAGCAGATTCAATGACGACCCAGTCGCTGATGAGCCACCGCCCGCACGCTGTCCGGGGTGCGGCTCATTCCTTCGGCGCCGCTCGGATCTGCTGCACCTGGATCATGCAGTCCCGCAAATCGGGCCGACAGTGGCCGTAAAGCTCGGCGCCCTCCGCGAACGCCTGCTCGGCCAGATCCAGCACGCCGGCGCGCATAAGGAAGTTGCCCAGAAGCGAATAGGTCTGGTCGTTCTGACACCCCGTAAGAAGGCCCTCCTCGAGCGCGTCCAGCGCCTCCTGTCGGCGCTCCTGCCCTTCAAGGATTTCGGCAAGCAAGTTGCGATGGTCCGCGACCTCGGGCTCGATCAGCATCGCGGTGCGGATATAGCCTTCAGCCTCAATGGACCGGCCGGTGCCGTGCAGCGCCAGGGCAAGGATGCGATATGCGTGAGGTCGTCCTGGTCCAAGCCGCACGCCCTCGCGCGCAGAGGCGACTGCACCCGCGATATCCCCGCCATAGAGAAGCGCCTCGGCCAGCACGACCTGAGCGAAGCCCAGCTTTGGCTCCATGGCGGCGGCCTTGCTGGCGAGTTCTTGCGCCCGCGCCGAGCGCCCAGTGCGCGACAGCACGAGCGCAAGATCGGCATAGCGCGCGGCATGATCGGGTTCGAGGCGGATCGCCTCCTCCAGCGCCTCTATGGCTTCGTCGACGCGGCCGATGCGGAAGAGCATGTCACCTTTGGTGCGATGACCGGCAACAGATTTGGGGGATTTCTCGATCCCCGTCCGCAGACGCTCGAGCGTCAGCGACGGATCCTCGCGCCCAGCCATATAAAGCCCGGTGCGAAGGTCCGGGTTATTGTCATAGCGCATATAGCGCAGAACATATTCGTTGAAGGTGAAACGACCTTCCTCGTTCATGGGATAGAGGGTTGTGTCGCTGGCAAAGGGCAGCTTGAAATGCGTGATAACGCCGGGGTGGAGCGGAAGCTCGGTCGGTGGGAATGGTGAGCGAGTCAAGGTCTCAAGCCCGGTACGAATCACGCTCTCGGGCACATTCATCGAGTGGAATAGCTGCTCGGCCACGATACCGAACAGCCAGCCCTCCGGATGTTCGGCAGTGAGGAACAGGCGCTCGCTCGTGAACTTCGCCTCGATAAGGGGAGCGATGCTGAAGTCCGTGGCCGCGTCGCGTTCGCGCTGTTTATCGAGATAGATCTCCAGCAGCCTGTCGAGACTCGCATGTTTGGCGATGTCGAGTTCCAGGTAACGCTCGAGCGCGTCCTCGGGCGAGACGCCGTTCCTGATCATGCGGTTGAGGAAGCTGTCGCTCATCTGCGATGGGTAGGGTCCATCGGAGATCGGCCGCTCGGGCACGTTGTGGACATGCGCTTCGTTGGCATACGGCCAGAGGAAACCAGCGATCACCATCGGGAAGGTATAGACCTCGATGCTGCCGCCGAGCTCTTCCTTGGTAAGCCCATGTTTGAAGTCGCGCTCCATCGCGATGACCAGGTCAGCGCCCTCCACCGAGCGCCGCAGCGCCGCTGCATTAAGGCCGAGGTCGTCGATCGCTATGACCTCTTCGCCATTCGGCGCGCCCACGAACTCGCGATAGAAGCTCGCCATGGCGGCAGCCTGGCAGTTGCCGACGACCCTTACCTGCTTGCGCCTCATCTCGTCTCCACAGCTCCTCCGCTGACTACCGGCACGGGCTCCGCCCGCTCAATCGCTCAGACCAATGCTTCGATGCTTACTTCCGCGACAAGCTCAATCGGAAATCCGGCTCCGGGCGCGCCAAAGGCGCGAACATAGAGCTCGTCTCCAAGGCCATCAGCTGCCTTAATCGGTGCAAACCCCAGCTTCGGATAATGCTCGGCGACCATGCCGTTCTTCCCGGTAGGCCGATATCGGCCGATCAGGCGCCTTGCCCCTAGACGTGCAGCCTGCTCTTCGACGAGGACGAGCGTCGCCTCCTCAACGCGCCGCCCTAGCACCCGGCAGCTCATCAACCAGGTATCGATCTCGGCCTGTCCGTTGTCGAGCTTGCGTCCGATAACCACCGCGATCATCCCATTGTCGCCGAAACGGTCTATAAGCCTCAGCTGAAGCGTGAACACGCCGGGATCGGCCATCAACGCCGCCACCTCGTCCTCGTTGTAGCGGCGAGTCGTTAGATTGAATTGATTCGTCTTGTTGATGAGCTGAACGATGCGCTGCAGGCCGATCCGATCGAAGGGGCGCCACAACAGCTTCATTTCAAGCGAGCGCAGATAAGCATCGAGGTCCGTCACGTCCGCTCTGGCGCGATCACGCGCATGATTTGCACGGTAGAGCTCGCCCCGCGCGCGGTCTTCCTCGCTCAGGTCGCGTGCTTCGAAATAGCCGGCGTCGCTGATGCAGGCGGCGAAGAAGGCGGGATCCTCCGGAAGTTCTGGCACGGAGACCATCGGGAGCTCGCGCCGTATGAGATTGCGCTCGAAGGGATTGTCATCCGCGAAGACGAGCGCGTCGAGGCCGATGTTCAGCGTCCCGGCGATCTCGCGCAGATTGGCGGCCTTGTCGTTCCAATTGGCGACGAAAGCGGAGAGCTGATCGCGCTTCAACACCATATCCGGGTGTCGCTCGAATGCCGCGAGCGCATTCCCTTCGTCGTTCTTCGAACAGGCGGCAAGGATGATCCCGCGCGTCGAAAGGGCGCCGCAATATGCCTGGAAGCCAGCGAATGCCTCGCCGAGCGCGCTTCCCTGTCCGATGACGATGCCTTCGAGACCGTCATCGCCGATCACGCCGCCCCACAGCGTATTGTCGAGATCGAGCACCAGGCACTTGGCGCTCCGTCCCTGGGCGGCGGCAAGCAAGCGCGCGACAAGTTCGCCATAGAGCGGCGCGGCGCGCGGCCCGACCTCCTGCTTTGCCCGGTGCCAGAGAACGCGATCGTGCCAGGCATCGAAGCCGTCCTTCGCCGCACGCGCGTCCGCCGCCAGCAGATCGACGCCATGCTTGGCCGCGCGCTCGCGCAGACGAGCATTGAGCTGCGAGAGCATTGCGGCAGGCGCGCCCGGGAGACGATGTTCGTTCATCCCGAGCAGGGTTGGGAACACCGGCAGGATAGTCTGGTGGATGATCTGACAGCCGAACGCATCGCGCGCCCGTCCCCACAGCGCCTCACAATCATCGAGAGTCGCCTCTACCGACGCGATGGCCTCGGCGGCATTCAGCCGCGGATCGGCCATTCGCGTCATCTCATAGGCATCAAGCGCGAACAGAACAGCGGTCGGGTGGAAGCGATGGAGCGGCGAGGAAGGATCCGCGAGCGCTTGTCGATACTGCCCATATTCGGGCTCGAAAGTCTCGACCCAGAGGTCACGTCGGAGAGCCGCCACGCGGATCGCTGGAGATAGCTGCGCAGTGGTCGACGAACCCAGCACAGCGAGCCGGACTGGTCGCGTGGAAAGCTGCGGCGGCCTTTCACCGAACAGTCGCCGCGCAGCACAATCCAAACGGTCCAAACGCACAAAGTTCAGCCGCTGCCTCGCCAGCGCAACCAGCGCCTCCCAAGCCTCCGGAGCGGCTTCCCGCTGCTCCAGGCTCCGGATCTCCTCCGCCCAGTGGTCAGGCTCCGGAAGCCAATAAAGGTTTATCGCGGAAGGCGAACTCATGGACGAGCGCCCTCCAGCGCGCTGCGTGAACCCAACATCATTGAAGCAAATGCTGCTCGACGAGCGGCCAAACCTGTTCCGGTCGAAGGCTGCTCATGCACGCGACATCGAGGGCGCAGAAGCGGGCTTCGGAGATCGAGCAATGATGACACGGCGCGTCCATCGCGGCCCAAGCGCTTTTGTCGCCCACCGGCCCCCATTCCCTCGGATCGTGCGCCGTGCCGAACAGCGCCAGCGTCGGCACGCCGACCCGCCCGGCAAAATGCGTCGTGCCCGTATCGAGCCCGATGAAGCCATCAAGCAAAGCCAGGACCTCGCCCAGATCTT